>JBDHSY010000003.1:0-26662 GCA_039808405.1 Xanthobacteraceae bacterium | reverse complement strand
CACGTGCCGATGTCGCCTTCGAGCGCGGCGAAGGGGCGTGGCTGATCGGCACCGACGGCGAGCGTTATCTGGACTTCGCCAGCGGCATCGCGGTCAACGCGCTCGGCCACGCCCATCCGCATCTGGTGGCGGCGTTGCAGGAGCAGGCCACCAAGCTGTGGCACATGTCGAACCTGTTCAAGAGCCCGGATGGCGAACGCCTCGCCGCACGGCTGTGCGAGCAGAGCTTTGCCGACAAGGTGTTCTTCTGCAATTCCGGCGCGGAAGCGATGGAGTGCTGCATCAAGGTGGCGCGGCGCTATCATGCGATGAAGGGCCATCCGGAGCGCTATCGCATCATCACCTTCGAGGGCGCGTTCCACGGCCGCACGCTGGCGACGCTGGCCGCAACGGGCGCCGCGAAGTATCTCGAGGGCTTCGGCCCGCCGATGGACGGCTTCGACCAGGTTCCGCTCGGCGATATCGCCGCGGTGAAGAAGGCGGTCGGGCCGGACACCGCCGGCATCCTGATCGAGCCGGTGCAGGGCGAGGGCGGCGTGCGCGCGCCGGCGCCGGAGTTTGTCCGGGCGCTGCGCCAGCTTTGCGACGAGCGCGGCATGCTGCTTGTCTTCGACGAGGTGCAGACCGGCATGGGGCGCACCGGCGAGCTGTTCGCCTACCGCCGGTTGGGCGTGACGCCGGACGTGATGACGCTCGCCAAGGCGCTCGGCGGCGGCTTTCCGATCGGCGCATGCCTCGCCACCGCCGATGCCGCCTCCGGCATGACGCCCGGCTCGCACGGATCGACCTTCGGCGGCAATCCGCTGGCGATAGCGGCCGCCAATGCCGTCCTCGACGTCATGCTGGCGCCGGGCTTTTTCGACCATGTGCAGCGGATGTCGCTGTTGCTGAAGCAGAAGCTCGCGAGCCTGGTCGATCGTTTCCCGACCGTCATCAGCGGCATCCGCGGCGAGGGCCTGCTGCTCGGCGTCAAGGCCGAGGTGCCGGCCGCCGATCTGATCGGCGCGCTGCGCAACGAGAAGCTGCTGACGGTCGCCGCAGGCGACAACGTGGTGCGGCTGCTGCCGCCGCTGGTGGTCGACGAAAGCGAGATCGATCATGCCATCGGCTGTATCGAGCGGGCCTGCGTCGCGCTGTCCGGCGAACAGCCGCGTCAGGCGGTGGCGCGATGAGTACGAAGCTCCGGCATTTCCTCGATCTCAACGAGCTGCCCACGGCGGAGCTGCGCCGCATTCTTGACGCGGCGGTGGCGATGAAGGCCAAGCTCAAGGCCGGCGAGCGCATCCGTCCGCTCGACGGCAAGATGCTGGCGATGATCTTTGAAAAGCCCTCGACGCGCACGCGGGTGTCGTTCGATGTCGGCATGCGTCAGCTCGGCGGCGAGCCGTTGATGCTGACCGGGCAGGAGATGCAGCTCGGGCGCGGCGAGACCATCGCCGACACCGCGCGGGTGTTGTCGCGCTTCGTCGATATCATCATGATCCGCATCCTCAGCCACGACGCGCTGATGGAACTGGCCGACAACGCCACGGTGCCGGTGATCAACGGCCTGACGCGGCGCTCGCACCCCTGTCAGGTGATGGCCGACGTGATGACGTTCGAGGAGCATCGCGGCCCGATCGCCGGGCGCACGCTGGCCTGGACCGGCGACGACAACAACGTGCTGGCCTCGTGGGCGCATGCGGCGGAGCGCTTCGGCTTCACCTTGCGGGTGGCGACGCCGCCGCAGTTCGCGCCGAACAAGCTGCTGCGCGACTGGATCAAGACGGCGAACGCCCCCGTCGTTCTCGGCACCGATCCGAAGGAGGCGGTCCGCGATGCCGACTGCGTCGTGACCGACACCTGGGTGTCGATGGGCGACAAGGAAGGCGAGCACCGCCATGCCATCCTGCGGCCCTATCAGGTCAATGCCGAGCTGATGCGGCTGGCCCGGCCCGATGCGCTGTTCATGCACTGCCTGCCGGCGCATCGCGGCGACGAGGTGACCGACGAAGTGATCGACGGGCCGCAATCGGTGGTGTTCGACGAGGCGGAGAACCGCCTGCACGCGCAAAAGGGCGTTCTGGCCTGGTGCCTCGGCGCCGTTGCCTGACGCGGGCCGGAACCGGCGGCGCGGCCGCACCTGTCCATGCGCCGGGGCGCGGGGTTTTGCTTTCCGCCGAAACTACCTAGATAGAGCGCCATGACGGAGTTCCCCATTTCCTTGCGGTCGGACCCCGACGGGCCGGCCGTGCGCGCGCCATCGGCTGTGCCGGTGGACGATGTCGTGCTGCCGTTCGAGGTGTCCGCCCTCGATCTGCGCGGGCGGCTGGTGCGGCTCGGCCCGGCGCTCGACGAAATCCTCGGCAAGCACAACTATCCCGCGCCGGTCGCCAAGCTGCTCGGCGAGGCGATCATCCTCACCGCGCTGCTCGGCTCATCGCTGAAGTTCGAGGGCCGCTTCATTCTCCAGACCCAGACCGACGGGCCGGTGTCGCTGATCGTCGTCGATTTTGCCGCACCCGACCGCATGCGCGGCTATGCCCGCTACGACGCCGCGCGGCTTACGGCGGGGCAGGACAGCGGGGCGCTGCTGGGGCGTGGCCATCTCGCCATGACCATCGATCAGGGCCCCGACATGAACCGCTACCAGGGGCTCGTGGCGCTCGACGGCGGCACGCTGGAGGACGCCGCGCACGAGTATTTTCTGCGCTCGGAGCAGATCCCGACGCGCGTGCGGCTCGCCGTCGGCGAGGAGCTGCGCGCCGGCGACGGCCCGCGCCATGCCTGGCGTGGCGGCGGGATGCTGCTGCAATTCCTGCCCAAGGCGGCGGGGCGGGCGCGCATGCCCGATCTCGATCCGGGCGATGCGCCCGACGGGCACGTTGGCGACACCACCGCCGAGGACGATGCCTGGGTCGAGGGGCAGTCGCTGATCGCGACGGTGGAGGATGTCGAACTGATCGACACCGAACTGTCCGGCGAGCGGCTGCTTTACCGCCTGTTCCACGAGCGCGGCGTGCGGGTGTTTCCGACCCGTCCGGCGCGGGCAAAGTGTTCGTGCTCGCGCGATGCGGTGGCCGCGATGCTGGCGAGCTTTCCGCGCGAGGATCGCGTCGAGATGGTCGAGGATGGCCGCGTCGTCGTCACCTGCGAATTCTGCAGCACCGTCTACCCCTTCACCCCGCAGGAGGCGGGCGCGGAGGATTAGTTCAGCGTGCGGCGGACGTCGGGGCTGTCGAGCGAGAACGCCGGGACGGCGATGTCGAACTCCTCGCCGTTGTCGCCGACCATCTGATAGCTGCCGGTCATGAAGCCGGATGGCGTCGGCAGCGGCACGCCGCTCGTGTATTCGAAGCGTTCGCCGGGCGCCAGCACCGGCTGCTCGCCGACCACGCCCTCGCCGCGCACCTCCTGCGTCCGTCCGGTGGCGTCGGTGATGATCCAGTGCCGGGTCTTGAGCTGCACCGTCAGCGGCCCGTCGTTGGTGATGGTGATGGTATAGGACCAGAAGAACTGGCCGCGCTCGGGCACTGAGCGCTCCGGCATGAAGTTCGGCTCGACGGTGACTTCGATCTGGCGGGTGCGGGTGCGGTACATCATCCTTCTTTCAACATAGTTGGCACCTAACGGCAATGTGGTCGCAGCCGATTCCTCCTTTGAGCGTGCGACCGCCGCTCGGACAGATTGCCCGGATGATGAAGCCGACCGCATGAGCCAGCTTCCCGTGACGGATCGCCCGGCCGCACCCGCTGCGGCCGGCCCCGTGCCGCCGCTGACCGCCCCCGGTACGGCCGCGCCTGCCGCGCGCGAGTTGCGCCTCGACCTGTTCCGCGGGCTGGCGCTGTGGCTCATCTTCGTCGACCACCTGCCGCCCAACGTGCTGACCTGGGCGACCATCCGCAACTACGGGTTCTCCGACGCCACCGAAATCTTCATCTTCATCTCCGGCTATACCGCCGCCTTCGTCTATGGCCGCGTCCTGAGCTCGCAAGGTTTTGTGGTGGCCGGCGCCCGCATCCTGAAACGGGTGTGGCAGATCTACGTCGCCCACATCTTCCGGTTCACCATCTATCTCGCCGAGATTTCCTACGTCGGCGCGAGATTCCAGAACCCGCTCTATGCCGAGGAAATGGGCATCCTCGATTTCTTCAGGCACCCCGACGTCACCATCGTGCAGGCGCTGCTGCTCAAGTTCCGCCCAGTCAACATGGACGTGCTGCCGCTCTACATCGTGCTGATGCTCGGGCTGCCGCCGATGCTGTGGCTGATGGTACGCCGGTCCGACCTGACGCTGATCGTATCGGTCGCGCTCTATGCGCTGGCATGGGAATTCGAGTGGAATCTGCCCGCCTATCCCGACGGGACGTGGTTCTTCAATCCGTTCGCCTGGCAGCTCCTGTTCGTGTTCGGCGCCTGGTGCGCGCTCGGCGGCGCGGCGCGGCTGGCGCCGCGCCTGCGCTCGCCGGTGACGATGGCGCTGTGCGTCGTCTATCTCGTGTTCGCCTTCGCCGTGACCCTGACATGGCACTTTCCGCAGATCGGCCACCTGCTGCCGCGTACGCTCGCCCAATGGATGTACCCGATCAGCAAGACCGATCTCGACGTCTTGCGGTTCGCGCATTTTCTGGCGCTGGCGGCGATCGTGGTGCGGCTGCTGCCGCGCGGCTGGCCGGGCCTGACCTCGCCGTGGCTGCGGCCGCTGGTGCTGTGCGGCCAGCACTCGCTGGAAATCTTCTGCCTCGGCGTGTTCCTCGCCTTCGCCGGCCACTTCCTGCTGGTGGAGTTTTCCGGCGGCGCCGTCCTGCATGCGTTGATCAGCGTCGCCGGGATCGCCATCATGTCCGCCGCGGCGGCGCTGTTTTCATGGTACAAGAAGGCGACAAGCCGGGATGGATCGCGGTCGAGAAGCGCGGCCGGTGCCGATGCCGACATGACCGGGGGAGGATGATGGGGGGGATGCGGGTCCTGTCGGCCTTGGCCGGACGCATGGCACGTGCGGGCGTTGGCCTGCTGGCGGGCCTGCTCGCAGCGGGTACGATCGCATGGCCGGCGCTGGCGGCTCCCGAATGCGACGTGCCGGCCTACCTGCTCACCACCGAGAGCCGGCTCGACAAGGTGGCCGCCGCCGTCGAACGGGAGCGTCGGCTCGATGTTCTGGTGGTCGGCACGGGGTCGTCGTCGCTGCCGGGGGCGGGCGAAGCGGCCAAGGCGTATCCGGCACGGCTCGAACTGGCGCTGCGCGCCCGCCTGCCCGGCGTGGCCGTCCGGGTGACGGCCGAGATTTTGGCCACGACCCCGGCGGAGGCGATGGCGCCGCGCCTGCCCGCCCTGCTCGCCACGCACAAACCGGATCTGGCGATCTGGCAGACCGGCACCACCGATGCCATCCGCGCCGTCGACCCCGAGGATTTCGGCGATGCCGTCGACGACGGCGTCGCCGCCATCCGTCAGACCGGCGCCGACGTTCTGCTGATCAACCCGCAATACAGCCCGCGGCTGGAGACCATGATCTCGCTGACGCCCTATCTCGACCGCATGCGGATGGTGGCGCAACGGCACGACGTGCCGTTGTTCGACCGCTTCGCCATCATGCGGCACTGGAACGAGAGCGGCGCCTTCGACCTGTTCGGCCCGGTCAAGGGGCTGGAGATGGCGCACGCCGTGCATGACTGCCTGGGCCGGGCGCTGGCGATCTTCGTGCTCGACGCGGCGCGGATCGATCCGACCAGTCTGCGCATCAAACAGTAAAGCGTTTTCACGCGAAGCATGCCCCAGAATATCCTTGGGGCTTGACCCGAGAGTGGACACCAGTTCGCATCGCCCTCTCCCTTTATCCCTCCCCCGCAAGCGGGTGAGGGAAGGATAGGGCCGCGCGTAAAAAAATCCCGGCCCCGATGAGGGGCCGGGATCGTACGCGGACGTCCCGCGTGCTTTGCGCGATATTACTTCTTGGCGACCAGCGGGCAGCCGCCCTGATCGAGCGGACGGAAGGCCTCGGCGGCGGGGATCGTCGCCAGCACCTTGTAGAGGTCCCACTCGCCCTTCGACTCCTCGGGCTTCTTCACCTCGTAGAGGTACATGTCGTGGATGGCGCGGCCGTCCTCGCGGATCTTGCCCTTGCCGAACAGCGCGTCGTCGATCGGCAGTTCCTTCATCTTGGCCATCACCTTGTCGGAGTCCTTCGACTTCGCCGCGGCGACCGCCTTGAGATAGTGCAGCACGCTGGAATAGACGCCGGCCTGCGAGCTGGTCGGCATCTTGCCGTTGAACTTCTCGGCGAAGCGCTTGGAGAAGTCGCGCGTGGCGTCGGTCTGGTCCCAGTAGAAGGCTTCGGTCAGCACCAGGCCCTGCGCCGCCTTGAGGCCGAGCGCCTTGACGTCGCTCGAGAAGATCAGGAGGCCGGCGAGCGCCTGGCCGCCCTGGGTGATGCCGAACTCGGAGGCCTGCTTGATGGCGTTGATGGTGTCGGAGCCGGCGTTGGCGAGCGCGATCACCTTGGCCTTGGACGCCTGCGCGCGCAGCAGGAACGAGGAGAAGTCCGACGAGTTCAGGGGATGCTTGACGCTGCCCACCACCTTGCCGCCGGCCTTGGTCACGGCCTCGGAGGTGTCGCGCTCGAGCGCCGCGCCGAAGGCATAGTCGGCGACCAGCAGGAACCAGGTGTCGGCGCCCTTCTTGGTCATCGCCGACCCGGTGCCGTTGGCAAGCGCCCAGGTGTCGTAGGTCCAGTGCACCGTATAGGGCGAGCACGCCTTGCCGGTGAGGTCCGAGGAGCCGCCGCCGGAGGGAATGAAGATTTTCTTCTTTTCCTTGGTCAGTTCGGCAACCGCCAGCGCCACCGAGGAGGTGGTGGTGTCGAGGATCACGTCCACGTTGTCGCGATCGTACCACTGGCGGGCGATGTTGACGCCGACGTCGGGCTTGTTCTGATGGTCCGCGCCGATCACTTCGACCTTGATGTCCTTGTTGGACTTGGCGAAGTCCTCGACCGCGAGGTTCGCGGCGACCACCGAGCCCGGACCGGAAATATCGGCATAAAGGCTCGACATGTCGTTGAGCACGCCAAGCTTGACCGAAATCTGCGCCTGCGCCGCGCCCGCCAGCGCGACGGACAGCGCCGCTGCCGTCAATACTGTCCTGAACCTCATGAATCCCTCGTCGGTTGATAATCGCGTGATGCGGCCGCGGCCTGCGGCCGGGGTCCTAGTTGGCATGCCGAATGCCGGCGCTGCAAGAGCGACGGCAACGGTTGCAAGCCATGATTCCGCCATGCCACCCGCTGCCGTAACGCCTGTCAACTGACCTTTAGTGTTATGCCGCCATCGACCACCAGTTCGATGCCGGTGACGTATTTCGATTCGTCCGAAGCCAGGAACAGCGCCGCATAGGCCACGTCCCACGCCTCTCCCATGTGGCCCATCGGCACCTGCGCGTCGCGCCGCCGCCACATCGCCTCGACGTCGCCTTGCGCATAGCTCGCGGCGAGCCCGGCGGAATGTTCGACCATCGGCGTCTTCATCAGGCCGGGCAGGATGGCGTTGACGCGAACGTTGTTCGGCGCGAACTCGACCGCCGTGGTGCGGGTCATCTGGTTCATCGCCGCCTTGGTGGCGGCATAGGTCACGTAGGTGACGCCGAGATGGCGGATCGAGGCGATCGAGGAGATGTTGATGATCGAACCGCCGCCCTGCCGTTCCATCACCGGGATGACGTGCTTCATGGCGAGGTAGCAGCTTTTCAGATTGATGGCGAACACGCGATCCCAGTCGGCCTCCGGGCAATCGACCACGCCGCCGACTTCGGCGATGCCGACATTGTTGTCGAGCACGTCGATGCGGCCGTAAGCCTCGAGGCAGGCCGCCACCATCGCCTCGATGTCGGCGGCGCGGGAGACGTCGGCGGTGAAGGCGGCTGCCTCTCCGCCTTCGGAGGCGATGATGCCCGCGGTCTCGGCCGCGGCGTCGCCGTTGCGATCGACGCAGAACACGCGCGCCCCCTCGCGCGCGAACAGCGCTGCAGTCGCCTTGCCGTTGCCCCAGCCCGGCCCGATCGAGCCGGCGCCGACGACGAGCGCGGTCTTGCCTTGCAGGCGCCCCATCCCTGATCTCCCTGTTCGCGTTTGCGGCGCCATTTCGCGCCCGTCGGGCGGCGCTGTCAAACGCGGGGGGCGCGCGCGTCAGGCCTGCTCCAGCGCCGCGACGACGTCGGCGACGATGTCGTCGCGATGCTCGATGCCGGCGGAGAAGCGGATGAAGCCGTCGCCGATGCCGAGCGCGGCGCGCGCCTCCGGGGCGAGGCGCTGGTGGGTGGTCGTCGCCGGATGAGTGACGAGGCTGCGGGTGTCGCCGAGGTTGTTGCTGATGCGCGTCAGCCTCAGCGCGTTGAGGACGCGGAACGCGGCCGCCTTGCCGCCCTTCACCTCGAAGCCGACCAGCGTCGAGCCGGCGCGCATCTGCCTTGCCGCGAGCGCCGCCTGCGGATGGTCGGCGCGGCCGGGATAGATCAGCCGCGCGATCTTCGGGTGGCCGGCGAGCGCATCGGCCAGCGCCGCCGCATTGTCGGTCTGCCGGCGCACGCGCAGCGCCAGCGTCTCCAGCCCCTTGGTCAGCACCCAGGCGTTGAACGGCGAGATCGCCGGCCCGGTCTGGCGCATGAAGGTGTGGATGTGCTCGTCGATGAAGGCTTGCGACGACAGGATGACGCCGCCGAGGCAGCGGCCCTGGCCGTCGATGTGCTTGGTGGCGGAATAGACCACGACGTCGGCGCCGAGCGACAGTGGGCTCTGCCACAGGGGCGTTGCGAACACGTTGTCGACGATCAGCCGCGCGCCGGCCTCGTGCGTGATGGCGGCGATGGCTTCGATGTCGAGGATGTCGAGCGTGGGATTGGTCGGGCTTTCGAGGAAGCAGCTTTTTGTGTTGGGCCGCATCGCCGCGCGCCAGGCGTCGAGGCCGTCCACCAGCGTCGCGGCAATGCCGTAGCGCGGCAGCAGGTCCTCGACCACGTAGCGGCACGAGCCGAACAAGGCGCTGGCCGCCACCACGTGGTCTCCGGCGCGTAGCGGCGCCAGCAGCGCGGTGGTCACCGCCGCCATGCCGGTTGCGGTGGCGCGCGCCGCCTCCGCGCCTTCCAGGTCCGCCATGCGACGCTCGAACATCGCGATGTTGGGGTTGGAGAACCGCGAGTAGATGAAGCCGGGCGTCTCGCCCTTGAAGCGGGCCTCGCAGTCCTCGGCGCTCGCGTAGACGAACCCTTGCGTCAGATAGAGTGCTTCCGATGCCTCGCCGAAATTGGAGCGCAGCGTGCCGGCATGGACCAGCCGCGTCTCGGGCCGGTAGCCATCGACGGAGGGAATAGCGGGCGGGATGTCGGGCGCGGACGGCATGTGATCTCCAGTCTGGCGGCGCGACACCGCCAACAAAAAACCGGCCTGGGCGAAGCCACAAGCCGGGATCACATGGTCCCCGGCCTGTTTAGCGAGTTGTTTAACGTGGCTGCAAGCCGGCCGGCTCAAATCACCACGGGATAAGTCGCCCTCTTACGGCGCGGCCGGCTTTGCGTCAAGACAGCGGCCTTCTATTGAAGGTACAGTTTTTCCCTCCACCGGGGCCCGTCCTGCCGAAAGATGCCCGCCGTGCCGTTCTCGCTGCCGCCCGATGCCCGAGGCATTTTCCCCGACCGCATGATCGCGGCGATGAGCGAGGCCGGGCTGATCCTGCCGGCGGTGCCGTTCACCGAAGGGCAGGTGCAGCCGGCGAGCCTCGACCTGCGGCTTGGCGACGTCGCCTACCGGGTGCGCGCGAGTTTCCTGCCCGGCCCGCACGTCACCGTCGCCGAGCGCATCGACGAACTGAAGCTGCACGAAATCAGCCTGGCCGACGGCGCGGTGCTGGAGACCAACTGCGTCTATATCGTGCCACTCCTGGAGAGCCTGGCACTGCCGCCGCAAATCGTCGCCGCCGCCAACCCGAAAAGCTCGACCGGGCGGCTCGACGTGTTCACCCGCGTGATCGCCGACGGCACACGCCACTTCGACATGATCGGCGCCGGCTATCACGGGCCGCTCTATGCCGAGATCAGCCCCAAGACGTTTCCGGTCCTGGTGCGGGAAGGCTCGCGGCTGTCGCAGGTGCGCTTCCGCACCGGCGACGCGGTGCTCGACACCGATGAACTGGAGGCGCTGCACGCGGCCGAGCGGCTGGTCGATCGCGACGACGCCGACTTGACCGATGGCGTCGCGCTCAGCGTCGACCTGTCGGGCGCCCAGTCCGGCGGTTTCATCGGCTACCGCGCCAAGCGCCACACCGGCGTGGTCGATATCGACCGCCGCGGCGGCTACGCGATGGACGATTTCTGGGAGCCGATCCCGGCGCGGCCCGACCACAGCCTGATCCTCGACCCCGGCGAGTTCTACATTCTCGCCTCCGACGAGGCGGTGCAGGTGCCGCCCGACTATGCCGCCGAGATGGTGCCGTTCGATCCGCTGGTCGGCGAGTTCCGCGTGCACTATGCCGGCTTCTTCGATCCCGGCTTCGGCTATGCCGGGGCGGGCGGTGCCGGCTCCCGCGCCGTGCTGGAAGTGCGTTCGCGCGAGGTGCCGTTCATCCTCGAACACGGCCAGATCGTCGGCCGCCTGATCTACGAGAAGATGCTGGCGCGGCCCGACACCGTCTATGGCCGTGGCATCAGCTCCAACTATCAGGCGCAGGGCCTCAAGCTCTCCAAGCATTTTCGCGCCTGAGCAGATAGCGGCGGTGTCCCGGACGCGGGGCAGCGGAACGTTGCACCGCAGGGCCGGGACCGTAGCGGAGCGGCGTTTGCTTTTATCGCGATGCCGGGTCTGCGCCGCACCGCTCCACGCTGCGGCGCGCCCGGGATACGGGCGCGGGGAGACCGACCGACCCGACCTCATCCTGCGCTAGGGTCGCCGCGGCGGAATCGAGAAGGTGACGTCGAACAGCGTCGGCGCCTCGCCCGCCGTCGCGCCTTCGATCGCCAGCAGGCGGAATTTCGTGGCAACGCCGCCCGGCGCGGAAAAGCCACCGGTTGCGCCGTTGGCCGCGAGCACCCGGTGACACGGCACGATGACGGGAATCGGGTTCTGCCCGAGTGCACGGCCGACCGCGCGCGCCGCGCCGGAGGCGCCGAGCCGTCGGGCCACCTCGCCATAGGTCAGCGTCTGCCCACGCGGGATCGCACGCGTGATGTCGTAGACTTGGCGGTTGAACGGCGGAATGGCGTCCATGTCGAGCGGAATGGCATCGATCTCGCTGGCTTCGCCGCGCAGGTGGGCGCGGATCGCCTCCACGGCGCGGGCGGCGGCGCCGGACGGGCGGGTCTCGACCGCATCGGGGAACATGTGCAGCACGCGCCGCCAGGCGTCGATCTCGCGCCGTTCCGGCAGCAGCACGGCGTTGATGCCGCGCGGCGTCCAGGCCAGCCCGCAGCGGCCGATGGCCGTGTCGAAGAAGGTGAAGCCTTGCGCCGTCATGGTAACTTGCGCCGTCATGGTAAAAGGAATGATAGCACCGGCGCCCGGCCGCCGCGACAGTCCCCGACCGCGGCGCTATGATCGCCGGGCTCGGGGGCCGGGCGCGAAAGAGCTGGGCCAGCGGCCGCTCATCGTTGGGTCCGAGCGGCCATGTGCCGGCGATCCTGTCGGTGCCGAAGCGGCCGAGCGGATTTAGTCAATCAATCAATTAACGCTTGAGATGCGGCCGGCAATCGGCTTAGCTGCGGCCGCCAACCGGGACCCGTGCCATGGACCCCGCTCCCGCCGTGACCGTTGCCGACCGTCCGCCGCCGGCGGAGACCAACCCGACCGCCGACAAGCTCCTGGCGGCGGCCAGCGGTCTGATGATCGAGCGCAATTCGCTCAACGTGTCGCTCAGCGAGATCGCCGAGCGCTCCGGGGTCAATTCGGCGCTGGTCAAGTATCACTTCGGCAACAAGGAGGGGCTGTTGCTGGCGCTGCTCGCGCGCGACGCCCGTTCCGAGGTGCGCAACCTCGACTACCTGCTGGCGCAGCCGATTTCGCCGAGCGCCAAGCTGAAGCTGCATATCGCCGGCATCATCAAGGCGTATCGCCGGTTTCCGTACATGAACCGGCTGATCCACCTGTTGCTGCACGCCAGCAGCGAGCGGGCCGCCGCCGAGGTTTCGGACGTTTTCATCAAGCCGCTGTTCGCGTTTCAGCGCCGCCTGCTGGAGATGGGCGTAGCCGCCGGCGAGTTTCGCGCCGTCGATCCCGTGCAGTTCTATACCTGCCTGATCGGCGCCTGCGATCACCTGTTCTTCGGGCGCGACGCAGTATCGCGCGCCGCCGGCGTCGGCCCGATCACCGACGAGGATTGCCGCGGCTATATCGCCTTTCTCACCGACCTGATCTTTGCCGGCCTTCTCGTCGCGCCGGACGGCTTGCCGGGCGATATCGGGATCGACACGGACGTGCCGTTCAATACAATCCCGGCCCGAGGCCGCTGACCGTCAGCGCCCGGCGACAGGGAACAGTAATGACGACCGATAGCGACCTGCGACCCATCGACATCGTGGACGGCCTGCTGCGTGAGCGCCACTCCTGCCGCGCCTTCTTGCCGAAGCCGGTGCCGCGCGGAGCGATCGAACGCGTGCTCGAGGTGGCGCAGCGCACCGCCTCGTGGTGCAACAGCCAGCCGTGGCAGGTGGTGGTGACCAGCGGCGCGGCGACCGAGCGCTTTCGCGAGACGATGTACGAGGCTGCCAGCAGCGGCGCCACCGAGGACGGCGACTTTCCGTTCCCGCGCGAATACCGCGGCGTCTATCTGGCGCGGCGCCGCGAGAGCGGTTTCCAGCTCTACAACACGCTCGGCGTCGCCCGCGGCGACAAGGCGGCCTACCGGCGGCAGTCGCTGGAGAACTTCAAGCTGTTCGGCGCCCCGCATGTTGCCATCGTCACCACCGACGAGGCGCTCGGGGTGTACGGGGCGATCGACTGCGGCGGCTATGTCGGCAACTTCATGCTGGCGGCGCAGGCGCTCGGCATCGCCACCGTGCCGCAGGCGGCGCTCGCCTTTCATTCCGGCACGGTGCGGCGGCATTTCGGGCTTGGCGACGACCGCCGCGTGGTGTGCGGCATCTCGTTCGGCTACGAGGACCGCGCCCATCCGGCCAACAGCTACCGCACCTCGCGCGCGGCCGTCGCCGAGGCCGCCGCCTTCGTCGACGACTGAAGGGAATGACGACGGGGCGGCATACTTAACCTTTCGTTAAAATCTTATGCATCATCCTTGGCGGCAGGAGATGCGCTATGCTGTCCGGCCGTACCGCCTTTGAAAACGACGTCTGCCCGGTCAACGACGACCTGCTGGGCGCGATGTACCGCGCCAGCCCCGACGGGCTGGCGGCGCTGATGACGTCGGTCCCCGGCGACATCCGCGCCATGCTGGCGCTGTTCTGCTATCGCCGCAATCACCTCCACGGGCTCGGCCTCGCCATTGCCGCGAGCTGCAGCGAGCGCGATCTGATCGAGCAGGGCGGGCGCGTCGGTGCGGCGCTCCATGCGCTGTCGCGCGAGGCGCCGCCGGCGCGCCGGCTCGCCGGGCCAGCCAACCGCCGCGGTATCACGCTGTCGACGGCGCCGCTGCGGCCGTTGCCGCCGATGGACGACGATATCGATGACGACGCCGGCAACGGCGAGCCGCCGCTGTCGGCGTAAGTCATATCCTGGTCGTCATTCTAGAACGGCAGGCCGACGTAATTTTCCGCGAGCGACGTGGTGGCGGCCTTTGAGCCGACCACATAGGACAGCTCGGCCAGCTGCACCCGGTCGGTGAACGGATCGGTATCCGGGAAGCGGTGCATCATCGAGGTCATCCACCACGAGAAGCGCACCGCCTTCCACACCCGCGCCAGCGCCCGCGCGGAGTAGGCATTGAGGCCGGCCGACGATTTGTCGGCATAATACTCGCGCAAGGCATGCGACAGGTAGCGCACGTCGCTGACCGCGAGGTTCAGTCCCTTGGCGCCGGTCGGCGGCACGATATGCGCGGCGTCGCCCGCCAGCATCAGCCGGCCGAACCGCATCGGCTCGGCGACGAAGCTGCGCAACGGCGCGATGCTCTTCTCGATCGACGGGCCGGTGACGAGGGTCTCGGCCGCCTCGCGGTCGAGCCGCCGCTTCAGTTCGTCCCAGAACCGCTCGTCGGACCAGTTGTCGACGCGATCGTCGAGCGTGCATTGCAGATAGTAACGGCTGCGCGTCGGCGAACGCATCGAGCACAGCGCGAAGCCGCGCTCGTGTTTTGTGTAGATCAGCTCCGGCGAGACCGGCGGAGTATCCGACAGGATGCCGAGCCAGCCGAACGGATAGCCGCGCTGATAGGTGCGGATCGCGCCCTCGGGCACGCTCTGGTGGCAGATGCCGTGCGAGCCGTCGCAACCGGCGATGAAGTCGCAGGCGATCTCGTGGGTAATGCCGTCTTTGACGTAGGTGACGCGCGGCCGCTCGCCGTCGAAGTCGAGCGGCGTCACGTCGTCGGCTTCGTAGATCGAGGTGCGGCCGGCCGCCTTGCGCGCGTCCATCAGGTCGTGCGTCACCTCGGTCTGGCCGTAGACGGTGACCACCTTGCCGCCGGTCGAGCCGGCCATGTCGATGCGGTGGCGCACGCCGTCGAACGCCAGCTCGATGCCGCCGTGGATCAGCCCTTCGCGGTGCAGCCGTTGTGCGACGCCGATGTCTTCGAGCAGGTTGACCGTGCCCTGTTCGAGCACGCCGGCACGGATGCGCGACAGCACGTAGTCGGCGCCGCGGCGCTCGAGGATGATGTTGTCGATCCCGTAGGTATGCAGGAGCTGGCCGAGCAGCAGGCCGGCGGGTCCGGCACCGATGATTGCGACCTGCGTGCGCAATGCGTCCCCCCAAAGGCGTCTTTCGATCCGTCGCCGCACGACCGGCGACCCGTCCGGGATACTGCGTTTGCCGGCCCGCTTGCAACGATAATTATCTCATATAACAATATTCCGGATGCCGCCGCGCGCATGCCTTGCGGCGGCGATTGACAGGCGGGCAATGATTATAGAATATAACTATCTGGCCCGGCCGTGTCGTGCCCGGCCGTTGCCTCGAAACGTCCGCTGACCAGGAAACGCCATGTCCGCGCCCCCCGCCGGCTCCGACCCCGTGCTCACCGTGGCGCGCCGTGGCGTGGTCCTGAGCGTCGGCCTCAATCGTCCGGCCAAGCGCAATGCGCTGAACGATACGCTGATCCTCGCCATCGACGCCTGCTTCGCCGCGCTCGACGACGACGTGCGCGCGGTGGTCGTGCATGGCGTCGGCGAGCACTTTTCCGCCGGTCTCGATCTGTCCGAACTGACCGAGCGCGACGCCGCCGAGGGGCTGTGGCATTCGCGGATGTGGCACCGCGTATTCGACCGCATCGCGCATTGCCGCGTGCCGGTGATCGCGGCGCTGCAGGGCGCGGTGATCGGCGGCGGGCTGGAACTGGCTTGCGCCGCGCATATCCGCGTCGCCGAGCCGAGCGCCTATTTCGCCTTGCCGGAAGGGCAGCGCGGCATCTTCGTCGGCGGCGGCGGCTCGGTGCGGCTGCCGCGCCTGATCGGGGTCGCGCGGATGGCCGACATGATGCTGACCGGCCGCGTCTATTCGGCGGCCGAGGGGGTCGCGGTCGGCTTCACGCAGTACCTTGCCGAGGCCGGCGGTGCCTATGCCAAGGCGATGGAGCTGGCCGACAAGGTTGCCGCCAACGCGCCGCTCACCAACTTCGCCGTGCTGCATGCGCTGCCGATGATCGCCGAAAGCAATCCGCAGGCCGGCCTCGTGATGGAATCGCTGATGGCGACGGTTGCGCAGAGCGACAAGGAGGCCAAGAAGCGCATCCGCGATTTTCTCGACCGCAAGACCGCCAAGGTGCGGCCGACCTGACATGAGCGCCGTCGTCCCTCCGCGCGATGCCCGTGGCGCTCCTGTCGAGCGTGGCGACAAGGCGCCGCTGCGGCAAATCGCGTTCGGGCGGCCCGATGTCGAGATCGAGCGCCGCGCCGACGGCACGATCTACCTGCGCTCCCGGTCCGGGATCGGCGCCCATGCGCCGCGCCTCACCGACCGTCTTTATCATTTCGCACGCGAGGTACCTGAGCGCGTGTTCATGGCCGAGCGGCAGGGCGAGGGCTGGCGCAAGCTCACCTATGCCGGCATGCTTGACGCTGCCCGCGCCGTCGCCTCGGCGCTGCTGGCGCGCGGGCTGTCGGCGGAGCGGCCGGTCGTCATCCTGTCCGGCAACTCTGTCGATCATGCGCTGGTGGCGTTCGGCGCGCTGATGGCCGGCGTGCCGTTCTGTCCGGTGTCGCCGGCCTATTCGCTGGTGTCGCGCGACTACGGCAAACTCGCCGCCATCATGGCGCTGTTGACGCCGGGGCTGGTGTTTGCCGACGACGCCACGGCGTTCGCCGATGCGCTCGGCGCCACGGTGCCCGCCGATGTCGAGATCGCCGCCAGCCGCGGCGCGGTCGAAGGCCGCGTGGTGACGCGGCTCGACGATCTGCTGGCGACGCCCGAAGATCCGCGACTCGATGCGCGCCACGCCGCCATCGGCCCCGACAGCATCGCCAAATTCCTGCTGACGTCGGGCTCGACCGGGCGGCCCAAGGCGGTGATCAACACCCAGCGCATGCTGTGCGCCAACCAGGAGATGCTGCGCGACACGCTGGCCTTCCTCAAGGACGAGCCGCCGGTGATCGTGGACTGGCTGCCGTGGAATCACACCTTTGGCGGCAACCACAATATCGGGCTGACGTTGTACAACGGCGGCTCGCTCTATCTCGACGACGGCCGGCCGCTGCCCGGCGGCATCGAGGCCACCGTGCGCAACCTGCGCGAGATCGCGCCGACCGTCTATTTCAACGTGCCCAAGGGGTTTGAGTCGCTGCTGCCGTATTTTCGCGACGACGCAAGCCTTCGCAAAATCTTCTTCAGCCGGTTGCAGGCGATGTTCTTCGCCGGCGCCGGGCTGTCGGCGCATGTCTGGGACAGCCTCGATGAGTTCGCGGTCATGGAGACCGGCGCGCGCGTGCCGATCCTGACCGGGCTCGGCGCCACCGAGACCGCGCCGTTCTTCATGTCGGTCACGCCCGAGACCAGCCGTTCCGGCCATGTCGGGCTGCCGGCCGCGGGCACCGAGGCCAAGCTGGTGCCCGTCAACGGCAAGCTCGAGGTGCGCGCCAGAGGTGCCAACGTCATGCCCGGTTACTGGCGCGAGCCGGAGCTGAGCGCAAAAGCCTTCGACGAGGAGGGCTTTTACCGGCTCGGCGATGCCGTCCGGCCGGTCGATCCCGACAACCTTCATGCCGGGTTCGATTTCGACGGCCGCATCGCCGAGGATTTCAAGCTGGCCAGCGGCACCTGGGTCAGCGTCGGTCCGCTGCGCGCGCGCTTCATCGCCGCCTGCGCGCCGCTGGTGCGCGACGTGGTGATCGCCGGCCTCAACCGCGACGCCGTGACGGCGCTGGTGATCCTCGACCTCGACGGCTGCCGCGAGATCAATCCGCGCCTTCAGCCGGGCGACGTCGCGGCCGCCGCTGCCGATCCCGCGGTCCGTGCCGCGTTCCGCGAGCGCTTGACGGCGTTCGCCGCCGCCGCCACAGGCTCGGCGAGCCGCGTCGCCCGCGCGGTGCTGCTGGATACGCCGCTGTCGATCGACCGCGGCGAGGTCACCGACAAGGGCTCGGTCAACCAGCGGGCCGTGCTGGACCATCGCGCGGCGCTGATCGAGCGGCTCTACGCAGGCACGGAGCCCGCTGCAATCGCTATCGACTGACGGCATGCGCCTGCAAGGCGCCAAACGGAGGGTTCGTCATGCTGCTGAAAGGACAGGCTGCCATCGTCACCGGCGGAGCATCGGGGCTGGGAGCGGCGACCGCGCACGCGCTGGCCGCGCGCGGCGCAAAGGTCGCGGTCTGCGATCTCAATGCCGCGCTGGCCGAAACCACCGCCAGGGAGATCGGCGGCGTTGCCGTGCCTTGCGACGTGGCCGACGCCGCCTCCGCCGAGGCGGCCATCGCCAAGGCCGCCGCCGCGCACGGTCCGGCGCGGGTGCTGGTCAATTGCGCCGGCATCGGCGTCGCCCAGCGTGTGGTCGGCCGCGAGGGGCCGATGCCGCTCGCCGACTTCGAGAAGGTGATCCGCATCAACCTGATCGGCTCGTTCAACATGTTGCGGCTCGCCACCGCCGCGATGTCGAAGCTCGAGCCGCTCGACGGCGGCGCGCGTGGCGTGGTGATCAACACCGCCTCGGTCGCCGCCTATGACGGCCAGATCGGCCAGGCCGCCTATTCCGCTTCCAAGGGCGGCATCGTCGGCATGACGCTGCCGATCGCGCGCGAACTGGCGCAGTTCGGCATCCGCGTCATGACCATCGCGCCGGGCCTGTTTCTCACGCCTTTGCTTGGCAGCCTGCCGCAGGAGGCGCAGGACAGCCTCGCCAAGGCCATCCCGTTCCCGGCGCGGCTCGGCCGGCCGGACGAGTACGCCGCGCTGGCGTTGCACATCATCGACAATCCGTATCTCAACGGCGAAGTGGTGCGGCTCGACGCCTCATTGCGCATGGCGCCGCGCTGACTTTCGCCTGATTGTGATTCCTATCCGGGAACGCTAACGTCACCATCAACCGACCAGAGGGAGGATCGAATGCAAGTCTGGAAACTGTCGACCGCGGCTGCGGCCGCGGCGCTGCTGCTGCCGGCCGTCGGCAGCCCCGCCTTTGCCCAGAGCAAGGAAATCACCATCGGCATCAGCATCGCCACCACCGGCCCGGCCGCCGCGCTCGGCGTGCCGGAGCGTAACGCGCTGGAGTTCGTGCCCAAGGAGATCGGCGGCGTGCCGCTGAAGGTGATCGTGCTCGACGACGGCGGCGACTCGACCGCCGCCACCACCAACGCCCGCCGCTTCATCACCGAATCCAACGCCGACATCGTGGTCGGCTCCTCGACGACGCCGCCGTCGATCGCCATCTCGACGGTCGCCAACGAAGTCGGCGTGCCGCACTTCAGCCTGGCGCCGATGCCGATCCCGCCGGAGCGCGTCAAGTGGTCGGTCAGCCTGCCGCAGCCGGTGCCGGTGATGGGCAAGGTGCTGTACGACCATATGAAGAAACACAACGTCAAGACCGTCGGCTATATCGGCTTCTCCGATTCCTACGGCGACCTGTGGCTCAACGACCTCAAGAAGCAGACCGAGCCGATGGGCATCAAGGTGGTGGCCGACGAGCGCTTCGCCCGCCCCGACACCTCGGTCGCCGGACAGGCGCTCAAGCTCGTCGCCGCCAATCCGGACGCGGTGTTGATCGGCGCCTCCGGCACCGCCGCGGCGCTGCCGCAGACCACGCTGCGCGAGCGCGGCTACAAGGGGCTGATCTACCAGACCCACGGTGCCGCCAGCATCGACTTCATCCGTATCGCCGGCAAGGCGGCGGAAGGGGTGATCATGGCGTCGGGCCCGGTGATGTCGCCGGAGACGCAGCCCGACAGCGCGCTGACCAAGAAGCCGGGACTGGCGCTCAACGCGGCCTATGAGGCCAAGTATGGCGCCAACACCCGCAGCCAGTTCGCGGCCCACTCCTACGACGTGTTCGAGTTGCTCAAGCGCCTCGTTCCGGTCGCGCTGAAGGAGGCCAAGCCCGGCACGCCGGAATTCCGCGACGCCATCCGCAAGGCGCTGTTGAGCGAGAAGGAGCTGGCGGCGAGCCAGGCGGTCTACAACTTCACCGCGACCGACCGCTACGGCGTCGACGACCGCTCGCGTATCATCCTCACCGTCAAGGACGGCAAGTATACGCAAGTGCAGTAAGCGCCGCCGCGCGCCATGAAACGAAAAACGGCCGGGGTGACCCGGCCGTTTTAGAGCATGATCCCGAAAAAGCCTGCCCTCGGGCTTGACCCGAGGGTGGAAACCGGTTTCGGATAAGATCATGCTCGATCAAAAAGTTAAGGTGAGAGTCTGATTCAACGTCGTTGGATCAGACTCTAGCTGTGCGGGGAAATGCCGCGCGGTCCGTCGTGGCCGGCCTACTTCGTCTCGCTCTTCACGATCACGCCGGGCAGCGTCAGCTTGCCGGAGGCGACCTTGTAGGTGCCGGTGACGCAGAGCAACGGCTTCTCGCCTTTCTCGTGCACCTGAAGGTGGGCGGCGACCGCATCGAAATTGACGTTCTCGGCCCCCTTCACCGGCACGGTGATGCGCACCGATTGGCCTTTGAGGATCGGGCTCATGCCGGGACTGTCGAGCGCCAGCGGCAAGCCGGGCGCCGTCGCCGGCAGCACATCCTGTCCCGGCGAGATATCGCGCACCTTGAGGCCGCCGGCGCAGGCCGCGTCCTCGCCCAGCACCACCCAGTGCGAATGCCAGCCGGCGCCGTCGTTGTTGGGGTCGCCGTCGCCGTTCTCGTCGAACAGCGGCGTATCGTCGAAGTCCGGGTGGGCGGTGATCGCCAGCGCCAGGATGCCGGAGCCGCTGGCGAAGCCGGCGGCGGCGGGATCGAGCCTGGTCGGCCACACATAGGCATCGACCCTGGCGCCGGCCAGTTTCCCGACCTTCTTCGGCGTCTGCGCGCCGGCCGTACCGGTCACTTCCATCGTGAAGGTGGCGAGCCGGCCGTCGGTCGAGGCGGATGCGCTGGTGATGTCGAACGCCGGCGGCACCTTGGCGTCCGGCTTGGCGCGGATATCGTGGGCAAGCGCCGCGCTGGTGGCGATCAGCGTGCCGCACAGCATCGCGGCCATGCCGCCGGTTAGGGAGGTGGAGTTGAAGGCAGGCTTGGGGATGGACATGGGATGTCTCCGTAATTAGTATCGAGTCGATACTACAACTGCCAGAGGCCGCCGCCGCGGTCAATAATTAAATAGCGAGTCGCTACTATGTTGCCAAAGGCCCTCGAAAGCGCCCACCTGATCGGTCGGCTCGACCGGCTGGTGCGCAGCGGGATCGCCGTCGAAGGGCTGAACCCGGCGCAATGGGAGGCGCTGCGCTATCTGGCGCGCGCCAACCGTTTTTCGCGCACGCCGGCGGCGCTGGCCGACTATCTCGGCTCGACGCGCGGCACGGTGTCGCAAACGCTGATCGCGCTGGAGCAGAAAGGCTTCGTGGCCCGCAGCCAGAGCCGTCAGGATCGCCGTTCGGTCGATCTGGCGCTGACGCGCGCCGGTGCCGTGGTGCTGAAGCGCGACCCGCTCATCGGATTGGCCGGCGACATCGCAACGGCGACCGGCGGCGATGCCGGGCCGCTCTTGGCGACGCTGCAGGCGATCCTCGCGGCCGCCATCGCCCGCAACGAGGGTCGTGCCTTCGGCATCTGCCACACCTGCCGGCATTTCCGGAAAGACGTGCGGCCGGGCGCGGCTGCGCCGCATCACTGCGCGCTGCTCGACGAGCCGTTGTCGGAGGCCGACAGCGCCGACATCTGTGTCGAACAGGACGCGGCGTAGCTGCGAAGTTTAAGGCGCGGCCCCGCCCTGAAAGCCGAGATAGCTGCCGATGACGCGCGGGTCGGCGGCGACATCCGCCGCGGCGCCGCTCAAGATGAACTCGCCAAGCTCCATGACGTAGGCGCGGTCGGCGATCTTCAGCGCGGCGCGGGCGTTCTGCTCGACCAGCAGGATCGAGACGCCGGCCTGGCGCAGCTCGGCGATGGTACGGAAGATGTCGGCGACGATCAGCGGCGCGAGGCCGAGGCTCGGCTCGTCGAGCATCAGAAGGCGCGGCCGGCTCATCAGCGCGCGGCCCATCGCCAGCATCTGCTGCTCGCCGCCGGACAGCGTGCCGGCCAGTTGCTTCTGGCGCTCGTGCAGGCGCGGAAACAGCGCATAGACCCGCTCGAGCGTGGCGGCCGCCTCCGCCTTGGCGATGCGGAAGGCGCCGAGTTGCAGGTTCTCGGCCACCGTCATGGTGCCGAACAGTTCGCGATGCTCGGGCACGAGGCATAGGCCGGCGCCGACGCGATCCTCGATGTCGTCGCCGGCGATGTTGCGCCCGGCGAAGCCGACGCGGCCCTTGAGCGGCAGGATGCCCATGATGGCGTTGAGCAGCGTGGTCTTGCCGGCGCCGTTGGCGCCGACGATGGTGACGATCTCGTTGTCGCGCACGTCGAGCGAGACGTCGCGCACCGCCTCGACCTTGCCGTAGGCGATGGTGACGTCGTGGACATCGAGCAGCGCCGCGCTCATGCCGCGCCTCCGAGATAGGCTTTGATGACCTCGGGGTTGCGCTTGATCTCGGCCGGCGGCCCTTCGGCGATGCGGGTGCCGAAATCGAGCACCACGATGCGGTCGGCGAGATCCATCACGAAGCCCATGTCGTGCTCGACCAGCAGCACCGAGACGCCGCCGTCGCGCAAACTGCGCAGCAATTCGGCGAGCTTCTGCTTTTCCATGTGGCGCAGGCCCGCCGCCGGCTCGTCGAGCAGCAGCAGGACCGGATCGACGCACAGCGCGCGCGCGATCTCGACGATGCGCTGCTGGCCGAGCGACAGGCTGCCGGCCAGCTGGTGCATCTGGTCGGTCAGGCCGACGCGGGCGATCTGCCGCGCGGCCTCGGCGAGCAGGCGCGTCTCGTCGGCGCGGTCGAGCCGCAGCATGCTGGCAACGGCGCCGGCGTGGCCGCGCAAGTGCGCGCCGATCGCGACGTTTTCCAGCACCGTCATGTCCGGCACCAGCTTGACGTGCTGGAAGGTGCGGGCGACGCCGCGTCGGACCACCTCCTGCGGGGCGGCGCCGTCGATGCTGTCGGCGCCGAGCGCGACGTGGCCGGCGGTGGCTTTGATCACGCCGGTGACGAGGTTGAAGGTGGTGCTCTTGCCGGCGCCGTTGGGGCCGATCAACGCGACGATCTCGTTGGTACGCACCTCGAACGACACGTCGTTGACGGCGACCACGCCGCCGAACTCCTTGCGGGCGCCGTCGATTCTGAGCAGCACGCCGTCGGCCAGCGGCGCCTCGCCGCGCGCGGCGAGCGGCGCGGCATCGGCATCGACCGCCTTCGGCGGCGCCCGCCACGGCCACAGCGCCATCAGCCGTGGCCACATCCCGGTCGGCGCCACCTGCAACAGCACGAACAGCATGATGCCGAACACGATGATCTCGAACTGCGCCTGCACGTTGAAGATGGCCGGCACCGCGTTTTGCAGCACCTCCTTGAGGATCACCACCACGCCGGCGCCGAGCACCGCGCCCCAGACATGGCCGGCGCCGCCGACCACGGCGATGAACAGGTATTCCATGCTGGCGAGCAGGCCGAACGGCGTCGGGTTCACGGTGCGCTGGAAGTGGGCGTAGAGCCAGCCGGACAGCCCGGCCAGCACCGCGGCGTAGATGAACACCAAAAGTTTTGCGCGCGCCGTCTGCACGCCGAAGGCTTCGGCGGCGATGTGGCCGCGGCGCAGCGCGCGGATGGCGCGGCCGGTGCGCGAATCGAGCAGGTTGAGGGTGAGGATCGCCGAGATGATGACGGCGGCCCAGATCGCAAAATAGATCGCCTCCGGGCTCAACATGCGGTAGCTGCCGATCGCCAGCGGCGGGATGCTCGAAATGCCGTCGTTGCGGCCGAGGAATTCCAGCTTGCTGAACAGGTAATAGAGCGCAAGACCCCACGCCAGCGTGCCGAGCGGCAGGTAGTGGCCCGACAGCCGGACCGTCATCAGGCCGAGGATCACCGCGGCGAGGCCGCTGACCACGAGCGACAGCGGCAGCGTCAGCCACGGCGACAGCCCGTAGGTGGTGGTGATCACCGCCGTGGTGTAGGCGCCGAAGCCGCAGAACGCCGCCTGGCCGAACGAGGTCAGGCCGCCGACGCCGGTGAGCAGCACCAGCCCCATCGCCACCAGCGCCGCGAGCCCGATATTGTTCAAAAGCACCAGCCAGAACGGCGGAACGTCCGGCACGAAGGGGATGACGGCCATCACCAGCGCGAAGATGAGGATCGGCAGGCGCGCGCGCATCGTCAGTCCTGTTCCTCTTCCACCTCGGGGGCGGCGAGCGAGCGCAGCACAAGGATGGGCAGGATCAGGGTGAAGACGATCACCTCCTTGTAGTTGCTGGCGTAGAACGACGAGAATGCCTCGATGATGCCGACCCCGATCGCCGCCGCGGCGGTGATCGGGTAACTGACCAGGCCGCCGATGATGGCGACGACAAAGCCTTTCAGGCCGATGATGAAGCCGGTGTCGTAGTAGAGCGTGGTGATCGGCACGATGAGGATGCCGGAAATGCCGCCGATCACCGCGGCCAGCAGGAAGGCCATGCGCCCGGACAGCGAGGTGCGGATGCCGACCAGCCGCGCGCCGAGGCGGTTGACGGCGGTGGCGCGCAGGGCGCGCCCATAAAGCGTGTAGCCGAAGAACAGCCACAGCGCCACGATCAGCGCCGCCGTGATGACATAGACGCCGAGGCTCTGGCCGGTGAACATCAGCGCGCCGAGCGAGAACGAGACGTCGGAGATGGCGGGGCCGCGCAGTCCTTCCGCGCCGAAGAACACCAGCGCAAACCCCTGCATCGCCAGATGCGCGCCGACCGAGGCGATCAGCAGCGTCAGCACCGAGGCATGGGCGATCGGCTGGTAGACGATGCGGTAGAGATAGAGGCCGATGCAGGCGACGATCAGAAGCGCCAGCCCGACATCGACGAACACCGGGTTCTTGCGGCCGGCGAAGGCGAGGGTGGCCGCCAGCACCGCGCCGGACAAAACGACATTGACCGCAAAGGACCGGACGGTGCGGCGCAGGTTGAAACCGTACCGGTTGGCGAACAGGTCGAACACGAAGGCGACCAGCCCCATGGCCAGCGCCAGTTGCGCGGTATCGGGAAACTTGCCGGAGGCCAGCGCCGCATAGGTCAGCGCGCCGTAGGTGACGAACTCGCCCTGCGGGATCAGGATCACCCGCGTCACCGCGAACACCAGCACGAGCGCAAGCCCGAGCAGCGCGTAGATCGCGCCGTTGGTGATGCCGTCCTGCAAAAGGAATAGCAGAATGGTCGCGTTCAAGACCGGGCGCTCCCCCTCAAGCCACGGCACGTTGAGCCACGGTGTCCATCCGGCCGGCCACCCGACGGGCGGGCGAGGCCGGCTCGATTTAGTATAACCGATAACGATTATCGAGTATAATCTCAAGACCCGCGATGGGTCGGAGCGGACCGGACTACGCTAGTGCATGTACGCGAGCCGGGGCAACGGTTTTCGGGCCGCTGTGTGGATCCGGGCATCGGGCGTCGCCGTGTGTGGGCGGCGGCGCGGGCAGGGGAACGGAGCTAGGGGATGGCGCAGGCGAAGGCGGGGCAATCGGCCGCACCGGGCGAGGCGATCGAGCTTGGCGAACTGTCGGATTTGCTCGGTTACACGCTCAAACGTGCCCAGTTGCGGGTGTTCGACGATTTCCTGCGCTGCGTCGCGACGCTGAAGCTGACGCCGGCGCAGTTTTCGGTGCTGCTGCTGCTGGAGCGCAACCCCGGCCGCAACCAGACGGTGATCGCCTCGACGCTCGGCATCCAGCGGCCGAATTTCGTCGCCATGCTCGACGCCCTGGAGGCGCGCGGGCTGTGCCTGCGCAAGCGCTCGGAGAACGACCGTCGCTCGCATGTGCTGGTGCTGACCGACAAGGGGCGCGCGACCTTGCAGCGCGCCAAGAAGCTGATCGCCACCCGGCACGAGACGCGCCTGACAAAACTGCTGGGGCCGACCGACCGCGCCGCGCTGTTGCGCATGCTCTCGACGATCGCGAAGGATTTCTGAGGTTCGGATCAGGCCGGCGGATCGACGAGGATGACCCGCAGGTCGTTGACGTTGGTGCGGGTCGGCCCGGTGACGAGCAGGTCGCCGGTCGTCTCGAAGAAGCCGGTGGCGTCGTTGTCGGCGAGAAAGGCCGCGGCGTCGAGGCCCTGCGCGTGCATCGCCGCAAAGGTGCGGCCGTCGATGACGGCGCCGGCCGGGTCGGTGGGGTGGCCTGCGCCGCCATCGGCGCCGTCGGCATCGGCGGCGCGGGCGGCGATGCCGGCCATGTCGCGCAGCGCCTGGGCCAGCGCCAGCGCGTATTCCTGGTTCGGGCCGCCGCGGCCGCCTTTGCCGCGCAAGGTCACGGTGAGTTCGCCACCTGAGAGGATGATGGCGCGCTTGCCCTGACGCTGCAGGTCGCGCGCCATCGCGGCGTGCTGGCTGGCGATCTCGCGCGCCTCGCCGCCGACCTGATCGCCGAGGAACACGCATGCGTAACCCGCATCACGCACCGCGTCCTGAGCCGCGCTGAAGGACGCAGCCGGGGTCGCTACCAGCGCGAAGGTCGTATTGGCGAAGACCGGATCGCCCGGCTTCGGGCTTTCGTTGGCCGGATCGTTCAGCGCGCGCCGCACATTCTCCGGCAGGTCGAGGCGGTAGCGTTCGACGATGGCGCGCGCGTCGGCGAGCGTGGTCGGGTCCGGCACCGTCGGCCCGGAGCCGATCACCGCCGGATCGTCGCCCGGCACATCGGAGATCGCCAGCGTGACGATGCGGGCCGGCGCGGCGGCGGCGGCGAGGCGGCCGCCCTTGATGCGCGAGAGATGCTTGCGCACCGTGTTCATCTCGACGATCCCGGCACCGGAGCGCAGGAGCGCGCGGTTGACCGCCTGCTTGTCGGCAAAGCTCAGACCGTTCGCCGGGGCGACCCAGTTG
>JBDHSY010000002.1:0-38911 GCA_039808405.1 Xanthobacteraceae bacterium | reverse complement strand
GGCCGCGCCTTCCAGTTGACCAACCTGTTTCCCAACCTCAGCGTCGAGGAGAACGTGCGGCTCGCGGTGCAGGCGGCAAGCGGCGTGCACTACGACATGCTGCGGCCGTGGATGACGCGCACCGACCTGATCGCGCGCGCCGACGCCATCCTCGACCAGGTGGCGCTCGGCGGCCGCCGCGACGTCGCCGCCACCGCCCTGTCGCACGGCGACCAGCGCAAGCTGGAGGTGGCGCTGATGATGGCGCTCGAGCCAAAGGTTTTCATGTTCGACGAGCCGACCGCCGGCATGAGCGTCGACGAGGTGCCGGTGGTGCTCGACCTGATCGCCGGGCTGAAGCAGGACACCTCGAAAATCATCCTGCTGGTCGAGCACAAGATGGACGTGGTGCGCTCGCTCGCCGATCGCATCATCGTGTTGCACAACGGCCGCCTCGTCGCCGACGGCCCGCCGGCGGAGGTGATCGCCTCGCCGATCGTGCAGGAAGCCTATCTCGGCATCGCACCGGGAAAGAGCGCCGCATGACCGACATGCTGAGCCTCAACGGCGTGCAGACGCACATCGGCCGCTACCACATTCTGCACGGCGTCGACTTCGCCGTGCCGGAAGGGCAGACCACGATGCTGCTCGGCCGCAACGGCGCCGGCAAGACGACGACGCTGCGCACCATCATGGGGCTCTCGCCGCCGTCGGCCGGCGACATCGTGCTCGACGGCGCCTCCATCGCCCGTGCCGCCACGCCGGACATCGCCATGCACGGCGTCGGCTACGTGCCGGAGACCATGGCGGTGTTCTCCGACCTGACGGTGAAGGAAAACCTGGTGCTGGCCGCGCGCAGCGGGCCGTTCGACGCCGCGCGGCTCGAGTGGATCTTTGGCTTCTTCCCGCCGCTGAAGAAGTTCTGGCTGTCGCGCGCGGGGTCGCTCTCCGGCGGGCAGAAGCAGATGCTGTCGATCGCCCGCGCCATCGTCGAGCCGCGCCGGCTGTTGCTGATCGACGAGCCGACCAAGGGGCTGGCGCCGGCCATCGTCGGCGCGCTGATCGACTGCTTTGCCGAGATCAAGCGCGCCGGCGCCACGATCCTGCTGGTCGAGCAGAACTTCCGCGTGGCGGAGGCCATCGGCGACACGGTCGCGGTGATGGACAACGGCCGCATCGTCCACCGCGGGGCGATGGCGGAGCTGTCGCGCGACGCCGCGTTGCAGGAGCGGCTGCTCGGGCTCAGTCTGGAGGCTCATCAATGACCGACGTCCCCGCGGGCGAGGCGCTGCCGAAGCCGCCGCTCGACATCGTGCCGCTCATGCTTCCGGTGGCGCTGGCGCTGGCGGTGATCCCGCTGATCGGCTCGACCAGCACCTGGGTGACGCTGACGGTGGCGAGCCTCGCCATGGGCATGATGATCTTCATCATGGCCTCCGGGCTGACGCTGGTGTTCGGGCTGATGGACGTGCTCAACTTCGGCCACGGCGCCTTCATCGCGGTCGGCGCCTATGTCGCGACCCTGATCCTGTTGCCGATGGCGGCGTGGGTGCAGGCGGATTCGTTGTGGCTCAACCTCGTCGCGGTGGCGCCCGCGGCGTTGCTGGCGATGGCGGTGACGGGCGCGCTCGGCCTGGTGTTCGAGCGCGTGCTGGTGCGCCCGGTCTACGGCCAGCACTTGAAGCAGATCCTCATCACCATGGGCGGACTGATCGTCGCCGAACAGGCGCTCTACGCGCTGTGGGGGCCGCAGATCATTCCGCTGCCGCTGCCGGCGGCGCTGCGCGGCTCCTACGTCATCGGCGACGTCGCCATCGCCAAGTATCGCCTGCTGGCGATGCTGGTCGGGCTCGTCGTGTTCGTCGGCACCATGCTGGTGCTCAACCGCACGAAAATCGGCCTGCTGATCCGCGCCGGCGTCGAGAACCGCGAGATGGTCGAGGCGCTCGGCTATCGCATCCGCCGCCTGTTCCTCGGCGTGTTCATGGCGGGCTCGGCGCTGGCCGGCCTCGGCGGCGTGATGTGGGGCCTCTACCGCGAGCAGGTCCACGCCTCGATCGGCAACGAACTGATGATCCTCGTGTTCATCGTCGTCATCATCGGCGGGCTCGGCTCGGTCACCGGCTGCTTCATCGGCGCCATCCTGGTCGCCATGGTCGCCAACTACGGCGGCTTCCTGATGCCGAAGCTGGCGCTCGTCTCCGACATCCTCCTGATGGTCGCGATCCTGATGTGGCGGCCTCGCGGCCTTTACGCCGTGACCAACAGGTGACGCCGATGATGCTGCTCTCCGGCGATCCCCCGCGCAGCCGCGTGCTGACGTTGCTCCTGATCGTCATCGTGCTGACGCTGGCGCTGACGCCGTTCCTGTTTCCCGGCGCCAAGGCGATGAACGTCGCGGCGAAAATCTGCATCTTCGCCGCGCTCGTCGCCTCCTACGACCTGTTGCTCGGCTACACCGGCACGGTGTCGTTCGCGCATACGATGTTCTACGGCATCGGCAGCTACGCGCTGGCGATCGCGCTTTACGGCATGGGACCGAGCTGGAGCGCGGTCGCGGTCGGGCTCGCCGTCGGGCTGCCGGTCGCCGCCCTGCTCGCGCTCGGCATCGGGCTGTTCTCGCTGCGCGTGCAGGCGATCTTCTTCGCCATGATCACGCTGGCCGTGGCGGCGGCCTTCCTGGTGCTCGCCTCGCAACTGTCGTGGCTGACCGGCGGTGAGGACGGCCGCAGCTTCCGCCTGCCCGAACTTTTGCGCCCCGGCACCGTGCTGATCTCGAAAGATACCTTCGGCTTCGAGTTCAACGGCCGCACGCTGACCTACTACATCGTGTTCTGTGGCGCGGCGGCGATGATTTTGATGCTGCTGCGCATCGTCAACTCGCCGTTCGGCCGCGTGTTGCAGGCGATCCGCGAAAACCGCTTCCGCGCCGAGGCGCTGGGCTACCGCACCGTGTTCCACCTGACCTACGCCAACTGCATCGCGGCGCTGGTCGCGGCACTGGCCGGCGTGCTCAACGCGCTGTGGCTGCGCTATGCCGGCCCCGACACCTCGCTGTCCTTCTCGATCATGATCGACATTCTGCTGATGGTGGTGATCGGCGGCATGGGCACGATCTACGGCGCCATTCTCGGCGCGACGATTTTCATCCTGGCGCAGAACTATTTGCAGGCGCTGATGGGCACCGCCTCCAGCGCCGCGGCCGAGATCGGCCTGCCGCTGTTGCCCGGCCTGCTGCATCCCGACCGCTGGCTGTTGTGGCTCGGCCTGTTGTTCATCGCCAGCGTCTATTTCTTCCCGACCGGTATCGTCGGTCGCCTTCGAGGAGCCCGCCGATGACCGCAACACCTGCGTCCCGTTACGTCACGCTCGGCGGCCGCGAGGTGCACTATCTGGAATGGGGCACGCCCGGCAAGCCGCCGCTGATCATGTGGCATGGCGTGGCGCGCCACGCCCGCGACTTCGACGATATCGCGAGCGCGATGGCGTCCGAGCGTCACATCATCGTGCCGGACACCATCGGCCGCGGCTTCAGCGAATGGAGCCCGGCGCCGCAGAGCGAATACACCATTCCCTTCTACGTGCAGCAGGCGCGCGAGCTGCTCGATGCGCTGCACTTCGACCGCGTGGACTGGCTCGGCACCTCGATGGGCGGCCTCGTCGCCATCGAGGCGGAAGCCACCCTCCTCAAGGGACGCATCCGCCGCCTCGTGCTCAACGACATCGGCCCGGTGGTGTCACAGGCGGCGCTGGAGCGCATCCGCAGCTACGCGGCCGCGGCGCCGGCGCGCTTTACCCGCATGACCGAGCTGGAAGGCTACTTCCGCACCATCTACGCGCCGTTCGGCATCCATGACGACGCGGAATGGCGGCGGCTCACCGAAACCTCGATGCGCCGGCTGCCCGACGGCGGCGTGTCGCCGCATTACGACCCGGCCATCAAGGTGCATTTCGACGCGCTGGCCGGGCCCGAGCTGATCGCGCGGCAGTGGCAAATCTGGGCCGGGCTCGGCTGCGACATGCTGTGCCTGCGCGGCGAAACCTCCGACCTGCTGCTGGTCGAGGACACCGAGCGGATGGTGCGCGACAACCCGCGCTGCAAGGTGGTGACGATTCCCGGCTGCGGCCACGCGCCGGCGCTCAACACGCCGGACCAGATCCGGCTGGTCGCCGATTTTCTCGACGCCCGCTCATGAACGGTAGCATGAGATTGCCGGCAAACGCCGCGCGGTGAAACGCCCGTAGCGTCCGTGCGCCGGTTTGCAGACGATATCGCCTGCAGCAGATATCGCGCGGGGTTTGCACCGCCGGCCCGCGCATTGCCCCCTTGCCATTTGCCGCGGGACGCGCCAGTTTTCATGCAATCGCATTGAAAACGGATGCCCGCCATGTCTGACCAGAACCCGCTGTTCGCTCCTTTCGCCCTCGGCCCGCTGACGCTGCCCAACCGCCTCGTCATGGCGCCGCTGACCCGCAACCGCGCCCTCGCCGGCGAGGTGCCGGGTCCGCTTGCCGTCGACTATTACGGGCAGCGCGCCTCCGCCGGACTGTTGATCACCGAGGCGAGCCAGATCTCGCAGCAGGGCCAGGGCTATCAGGACACGCCGGGAATCTTTTCGCCGGCCCAGATCGAGGGCTGGCGCAAGGTCACCGACCGCGTCCATGCCGAGGGCGGGCGCATCTTCATCCAGCTCTGGCATGTCGGGCGGGTGTCGCATGTGAGCCTTCAGCCCGGCGGCGGCGCGCCGGTCGCGCCATCCGCCATTCGCGCCAACACCAAAACGTTCGTCGGCGGAAAATTCACCGAGGTGTCCGAGCCGCGCGCGCTGGCACTCGATGAAATCCCCGGCATTGTCGACGATTTCCGCCGTGCCGCCGCCAACGCCCGCGCGGCCGGCTTCGACGGCGTGGAAATCCACGGCGCCAACGGCTACCTGCTCGACCAGTTCGCCAAGGACGGCGCCAACACGCGCAGCGATGCCTATGGCGGACCCATCGAGAGCCGCGCCCGGCTGATGGTGGAGGTGGCCGAAGCGGTCGCTGCGGAAATCGGCGGCGACCGCACCGGCATCCGCCTCTCGCCGGTGACGCCCGCCAACGACGTCTCCGACAGCAACCCGCAGCCGCTGTTCGATCATATCGCCGACCGCTTGAGCGCGCTCGGCCTCGTCTACATCCACGTCATCGAGGGCGCGACCGGCGGCCCGCGCGACAACGCGCCGTTCGACTATGCGAGCCTGCGCCGCCGCTTCGAGGGCGCCTATATCGCCAACAACGGCTACACGCGCGAGCTTGCGCTAGCCGCGCTCGCCGCAGACAAGGCCGACCTGATCGCGTTCGGCAAGCCGTTCATCGCCAACCCCGACCTGGTGGAGCGGTTCAAGCGCAACGCAGCACTCAACGAGCCGGACAAGGCGACGTTCTACGGCGGCGGCGCCAAGGGCTACACCGACTATCCGCGGCTGGCCGACACGCTCGACGCCGCGCAGTAAGTAAAGTCAGAATACTTTCCGACGTCATAGGATCGCGTCGAGGCGACTGGCGAACCTATTAATCTTCGTCATGGCCGGGCTTTGTCCCGGCCATCCACGTCTTTGTTGCGGAGATGCCGTCAGACGTGGATGCCCGGCATGAAGCCGGGCATGACGGACATCGTAGCGGCGCGTCGCCCACTTCCGTCTCAACAAATCCACTAGGCTATCTGACGCGGCGCTGGGCCATCCAGGCATCCAGCGCCGCGATCTGCGCCGCCGTCAGGCGCAGGCCGAGTTTCGAGCGCCGCCACACCACGTCGGCGGCGCTCACCGCCCATTCCTCCGCCATCAGGTAGGCAACCTCGGCGGCGGACAGCCCGGCGCCGAAGGATTCGCCAAGCTGATCGAACGCGCGCGCGCGGCCGAGCCAGTCGCGCGCCCGCGTGCCATAGGCGTGGGCGATGCGTGACACGTCGGCGGCCGCGAGAAACGGATAGTCGCGGGCCAGTTCATCCGCGAACGCGGCGAACGCCGTGACCTCGATATCGCCGCCCGGCAGCGCCGCATCGGCGGTCCAGCCGGCCTTTTGCCCCTCGCCGTCGAGATGCGGCGCAAGCCGCTCGAGAGCCGCTTCCGCAAGCCGCCGATAGGTGGTGATCTTGCCGCCGAACACGGACAGTAGCGGCGCGCCGTCGGCAACGTCCAGTTCCAGCACGTAGTCGCGCGTCGCCGCGCGCGCCTCGCTGGCACCGTCATCGTAGAGCGGGCGCACCCCGGCATAACTCCACACCACATCGGCCGGCGTGACCGGCTTCGCCAGATAGTCGCTGACCGAGCGGCACAGGTAATCGATCTCCTCCACTGTGGCCGCGACCTTGGCAGGATCGCCTTCGTAGTCGCGGTCGGTGGTGCCGATCAGCGTGAAGGCGTCCTGATAGGGAATGACGAAGACGATGCGCCCGTCGGCGTTCTGGAACGTGTAGGCGCGCTCGTGCGCGTAAAGGCGCGGCACCACGATGTGCGAGCCCTGCACCAGCCGGACATGCGCCTTGGCACGGATGCCGGTGCCGCGCGCCAGCACGTCCTCGACCCACGGCCCGCCGGCATTGACCACCGCGCGCGCCGCGATCGTATCGCGCGCGCCGGTCGCGGCGTCTTCCAGCGCGACCTGCCAGCCGCCGTTCCGCGGCTGAAGCGCGACGGCGCGGCAGCGGGTGCGGATCGAGGCGCCGCGCGCACGCGCATCGACGGCGTTGAGCACGACCAGCCGCGCATCGTCCACGAAGCAATCGGAATACTCGAACCCGCGCGTGAAGCGGCCGGTCCGCAACGGCGCGCCGACATCGTCGCGCGACAGGTCGCGGGTGCGCGTCGGCGGCAGCAGCTTGCGGCCACCGATATGGTCGTAGAGGAACAGGCCGAGCCGCAACAGCCACGCCGGCCGCAAACCGTCGTGATGCGGCAGCACGAACCGCATCGGCCGCACCAGGTGCGGCGCGATCCGCCACAGCACCTCGCGCTCGGTGAGCGCCTCGCGCACCAGCCGGAACTCGTAGAACTCCAGATAGCGCAAGCCCCCGTGCACCAGCTTGCTCGACATCGAGGAGGTGCCGCTGGCGAGATCGTTCATCTCGACGAGCGCGACCGAATACCCCCGCCCCGCCGCGTCGCGCGCGATGCCGCAGCCGTTGACGCCGCCGCCGATGATCGCGAGATCAAACACCGGCGTCGGTCCGCGGGCCGAGGGCCTCCCACCCGGGATCGGGCGCGAACCGCTCGCCGAAGCGCTGGGCGAGGAGGCGCAGCGTCCGCACCACGTCATCGACGCCGCGCGTGCGCGCATCGTGCAGCGGCCCGCCGCGGAACGGCGCGAAGCCGGTGCCGAAGATCATGGCGCCGTCGATCACGTCGGCGTCCTCGACCAGTCCCTCGCGCAGCGCGGCGACCGCCACATTGGCCATCGGCAACATCAGCCGGTCGATCATGTCCTGCGTCGGCTCGGCGACGGTGGTCATCGCCGCCGACTTGTCGGCCCGGCCGTTCTTCCACGCATAGAAGCCGCGGCCGGATTTGCGGCCGAGTTCGCCGCGCGCGATCTTGTCGCGCAGCCACGCCGGCGGCGCCGGCAGCGCCTCGCCGAGTTTGGCGCGCAGCATGTCGCCGACGGCAAGGCAGATATCGAGGCCGACCTGATCGGCGAGCTCGATCGGCCCCATCGGCATGCCGAATTTTTCCGCGGCCGCGTCGATCACCGTCTTGTCGATGCCCTCGTCGAGCATCATCATCGCCTCCAGCATGTAAGGCGTCAGCGCGCGGTTGACGAGAAAACCGGGCGCGCTCTTGACCGGCAGCGGCAGACGGTCGATGGCGCCGACGAAGGCGCGCGCCATCGCCAGCACCTCCGCGTCGGTGCCGTCGTGGCTCACCACCTCGACCAGCGGCAACCGCGACACCGGGTTGAAAAAGTGCAGGCCGACCAGCCGCTGCGGCGCGGCCAGCCCCTCGCGCAGGTCTTCCAGCGGAATGCTGGAGGTGTTGGTGGCGAGTATGGCGCCGGCCTTCATGCGCGGCTCGATCTCGGCATAGATCGAACGCTTGAGATCGAGATTTTCCGGCACCGCCTCGATGACGAGATCGGCGTGGCGCACGCCGTCGCCGGCGAGGTCCGGCGTCAGCCGGTCGAGCGCATCGCGCACCTTGATACGTTTGCGGATCGTCTTGTCGTAGAGCGTCGCGGCCCGCTTGAGCGCGGCCGCCACCGGCTGGGGCTTCGCATCAGCCAGCGTGACGCAAAATCCCTGCCGCGCGCACCACGCCGCGATATCGCCGCCCATCGCGCCGGCGCCGATCACATGCACGCGCCGGATCCGACGATCGCCGGCGGCGAGCTTTTTCATCCGCTCGCGCAGGAAGAACACGCGGATCAGGTTCTGCGCGGTCGGTGTCACCATCAGCGCGGCGAACGAGCGCTGCTCGGCAGCCAGCAGGTTCGCCCTGTCGTCGCCGTGGGCTTCCCACAGATCGATCAGCGCATAAGGCGCGGGATAATGCTCCTTCGGCGCGCGCCTGGCGGCAGCGGCCCGCATGCGGCCGGCGAGGAACCGCCGCGCCGGCCCGCGATTGAGCGCCCATACCACGGGCGACGGCCGCGCCCGCTTCAGCCGGCCGAACACCGCGTCCTTCACGGCGTTCCTGACATGGCGCTCCTCGGTCACCGCATCGACCAGCCCGAGCGCGCGCGCTTTCCGCGCATCCACGGTCTTGCCGGTCAGCATCAGGTCCATCGCCCGCACGGGATTGACGAGGCGGGTGAAGCGGACGGTGCCGCCAAGCCCGGGATGCAGCCCGAGCATCACTTCGGGAAAGCCGAAGCGCGCATCCGCGACCGCGATCCGCACAGTGCAGGCCAGCGCCACCTCGAGCCCGCCGCCGAGGCAGAAGCCGTGGATCACCGCCACCGTGGGACTGCGCAGCGCTTCGAGGCGGTCGACGATCGCGTGCGCCCGGCGAATCTCCGCCTCGACGGCATGGGCGTCGGCGGCGCCGCGAAAGGCGTTGACGTCGGCGCCGGCGATGAAGCCGGACGGTTTTGCCGAGCGGATGACGAGGCCGGCCGGGCGCTCGCGCTCAAGCTCCGTCAGTACGGCGTCGAACTCCTCCAGCACCTCGGCCGACAGCGTGTTGGTGCTTTCGCCCGCGCGGTCGAACAATAGCCACGCAATGCCGTCCGCCTCGCGCGCCAGGCGGAAGTGACGGTAAGGGCCAGGCTCGGCCGGCGGCCCCAATTCGAGCGCACGATCGTTGAAGACACTCATGATGGGCACGCGCATGGTCACACCGTCTCGATCAGCATGGCGCCGCCAAGGCCGCCGCCAATGCACTCGGTGGCGATGCCGCGCCGGGTGCCGAGCCGCCGCATGGCATTGACCAGATGCAGCACGATGCGGTTGCCGCTGGTGCCGACCGGATGGCCGAGGCTGATGGCGCCGCCATCGACATTGAGCCGCTCGCGGTCGATCTCGCCCGCAGCCCCGTCGAGTTGCAGCACCTCGCGGCAGAATTTGTCGTCGCGCCATGCGGCCAGGCAGCCGAGCACCTGCGCGGCGAAGGCTTCGTTCAATTCCCAGGTCTCGATGTCGTGCAGCGCAAGCCCGTGCCGCTTGAGGAGGTCGGTCGCCGCCAGCACCGGCCCGAGCCCCATCACCTTCGGGTCGAGCCCGGCCCATTGGCTGTCGACGATCACCGCCTTCGGCGTCAGGGCGTGCCGCGCCAACGCCTCCTCGGAAGCGAGGATCACCCAGCTTGCGCCGTCGGTAATCTGCGAGGCATTGCCCGGCGTCACCTGCCCCCATGGCCGCTCGAACGCCGGCTTGAGCTTGGCCAGTTTCTCGACTGTGGAGTCGGGCCGCACGCCGTCGTCGCGATCGAAGAAACGGCCGTCGCGCGCGAACGCGGTCACCACCTCGCCGGCGAGCCAGCCCTCGGCCTGCGCCCGCGCCAGCCGCTTGTGGCTGTCCACCGCATAGGCGTCGGCCTCGCTGCGCGTGATCCCGAACAGGTGGCCGACCACCTCGGCGGTCTGTCCCATGTTGAGGTCGGTGACCGGATCGGTCAGCCCGCGCTCCAGCCCGATCACCGGCTTGAGGTCGGACGGCCGCAGTTTCAGCGCCGCCGCCGCCTTGGCGAAAACGCCCTTCGCGCCGGCCAGCCCGGCAAACCAGCGCACGCCCTCGCGGCGCCACACCAGCGGCGCATGGCTCAGCGCCTCGGCGCCGCCGGCAAGGATCAGATCGGCGGTGCCGTTCTGGATGGTGCGGAACGCGGTGTCGATCGACTGCATGCCGGAGCCGCAGTTGATCTGCACGGTGAAGGCAACCATGGCCTCGCCCATGCCGAGCCGCAGCGCGGCGACGCGCGCCGGGTTCATCTCGTCGGCGATGACGTTGACAGAGCCGAGGATGACCTGATCGAAAGCGTCGGGCGCAAACGGCTGGCGCGCCAGCAGCGGCCGGCCGCACTGCACGGCGAGATCGACGGGGGTGAACGGCCCCGGCCCGCCGCGCGCTTTCAAAAACGGCGTGCGCGCGCCATCGACGATAAAAACCGGCCGTGCCATCAATCGACTGCCTGCGTCATCCCGTGTTCAATCCCGCGCTCCGGCGGGATCACAGCTGATTCCGCTCCCTCGTGCCAGCGGCGAATGGCAAATCCGGGGCCGGCCCGCGCTGGCCACGCCGTTACACCTTTACGGCGGCCGCTTCATCTCGAACATGGCGTCGGGCCGGATTTCGGCATAATCGCCCATGCGCCCGGCCCGCAGGATCGGGCGGGCCTCCGCGGTCTGGTAAACGCCGTCGCGGATCAGCGTGCGGTCGATATGGACGGCGACCACCTCGCCGAGTGTCAGCCACGCCTCGACCTTGGCCCCGTCGGCGCCCTGCAACTGCACCATCTGGGTCAGCCGGCACTCGAACGCGACTTGCGCCTCGCCGACCCGCGGCACGTCGACGAGGCGGCTGGCAACCGGCGTCAGTCCGGCGAGCGCAAACTCGTCGACCTCGTGCGGCACGGTGGCGGAGGTCGCGTTCATCTGCTGCGCCAGCGCCTTGGTGGCGAGATTCCACACGAACTCGCCGGTCTCGGCGATGTTGGCGACGCTGTCCTTCCAGCCCAGACTGCAAAAGCCGACGATCGGCGGCACATAGTTGAAGGCGTTGAAAAAGCTGTAGGGCGCGAGGTTGACCAGCCCGTTTTTGTCGCGCGACGAAATCCAGCCGATCGGCCGCGGCGCGACGATGGCGTTGAACGGATCGTGGCGCAGGCCGTGGCCGCTGTTCGGTTCGTAAAAATGGAAATCGATCATGCCGCCTCCGGGCGCGAGCCGCCAAGCGCCGCCAGAACGAAGCCGGTCATCTGCTCCAGCGTCGGCTCGGGCTTTTCGGCGCACTCCTTGATGACATAGGGGTGAAAGAAGCGGATCATCGCCGTGCAGGTACATTGCGCGGCCATCGGCACGTCGGCAACGGTGAATTCGCCAGCCTCGACGCCATCGGCGATGACCCCGCCGACGATGGACACCAGCCGCCCGACATGAGCGTCGCAGGCGTCCCAGTTCTGCTCCATCGCCATCATCACCATCTCGTGCAGCTTGGCGTCGCCGATGAACAGTTCGACATTGAGGCGATGGATCGCGGCCAGCACCGCAGAGAGCCGCGCCACCGCGCTGCCCGGCCGCGCCGCCACCGCCGCGACCGCGGCCTCGACCTCGCTCATCAGCCGCACCGCGACGCCTTCGTGGATCGCCTTCTTGGACTCGAAGAAGCGATAGACGTTGGCCGGGCTCATGTGCAGCAGCTTTGCGATGTCCGACACCGTGGTCTTCTGATAGCCGATCTCGCGGAACAGCTTTTCGGCCGTGATCAGGATACGGGTGCGCGTATCGGATTCGGTATGGTCGGAAACGAGCGTCATGTCATGTCCAGTGTTTCGTCATTCCGCCGCGGCGGCAAGCGGAATTGCCGACGCATCGGCAGCGGCCGCGGCCGCGTCGGGCTCTCCGCGTTCGTCGAGGCTGTTCCTGAACCACAGCGCATAGAGGCCGGGCAGATAGAGCAGCGTCAAAAACGTCGCCACGAACAGCCCGCCCATGATGGTGATGGCCATCGGCGCCCAGAACGCCGAGCGCGACAGCGGGATCATGGCGAGGATCGCCGCCAAGGCCGTCAGCACCACCGGCCGGGCGCGCCGCACCGTCGCCTCGACGATCGCCTCGCGGCGCGGCAGGCCATGGCGCACGTCGGTCTCGATCTGGTCCACCAGAATGACGGTGTTGCGCATGATCATGCCGGCGAGCGCGATCAGCCCGAGTAGCGCCACGAAGCCGAACGGCTGCGCCGCGACGTTGAGCCCGAGCGAGGCGCCGATGATGCCGAGCGGCGCGGTGAGAAACACCAGCGTGACGCGGGAGAAGCTCTGGAGCTGGATCATCAATAGCCCGAGCATGGCGATGATCATCACCGGAAACAGCACGAAGATCGAGGCATTGCCCTTGGCCGATTCCTCGATGGCGCCGCCCATGTCGATGCGGTAGCCGGACGGCAGGTGATCGCGGATGTCCTGAAGCTGCGGCCAGATCGCGTTGGAGACATCGGGTGCCTGCGCGCCGTCGACGACGTCGCCGCGCACGGTGATCGCCATGTCGCGGTTGCGCCGCCACAGGATCGGCTCCTCGTGGGCATATTCGATGCGCGCCACCTGTTGCAGCGGCACCGCCAGCCCGTTACGCGAGGTGACGACGAGATCGCCGACATGGCCGGGATCGAGCCGCTCGGCGGCGACCGCACGCGCCACCACGGCGACCTTCTCGGTGCCGTCGCGCACCGTCGTCACCGGCACGCCGGACAGCAGCATGTTGAGCGCCTGCGCGAGGTCCTGCGGCGTCAGCCCGAGCGCGCGGGCGCGCTCCTGATCGACCACCAGCTTGAGCGAGGGCGAGCGTTCGTTCCAGTTGAGGTGGGTATCGACCATCCGGGCGTCCTTGCGCACCACGTCGCGGACGCGATAGGCGATGTCGCGCACGGTCGCGGCGTCGGGGCCGTTGATGCGGAACTGCACCGGGAAGCCGACCGGCGGGCCGAAATTGAAGCGGTCGACGCGCACCCGCGCCTCCGGCAGCGCGCCGTCATGCGCGGCCTGCTCGATGCGCTTCTTGACCCGCTCGCGCGCTTCGACGTTCTTGGTCACGATGACGATCTCGGCGAACGCCTCGTTCGGCAGCTGCGGATTGAGGCCGAGCCAGAACCGCGGCGAGCCCTGGCCGATATAGGCGGTCGAGGTGACGATATCGCTGTCGTCCTTGAGCAGGCCTTCCGCCTTTTTCGCGGTCTCGGCGGTGACGTTGAAGGCGGTGCCCTCCGGCAACCGCAGTTGCAGGAACAGTTCCGGCCGCTCGGAGATCGGGAAGAACTGCTGCTGCACGAAACCGAAGCCGACGATGGCGGCGGCGAACACGCCGACCGTCGCCGCCACCACGGTGACACGCCAGCGCACGCACCACTGGATGATGCGGCGAAGCCCGCGATAGAGGCGGGTCTCATAGATGGCGTGCGGATCGGCATGCACCGCGCCGGACACCTTGAAATCCGGCAGCAGCTTGACGCCGATATAGGGCGTGAAGATCACCGCGACGAACCACGACGCCACCAGCGCGATGGCGACGATCCAGAAGATGCCGCCGGCATATTCGCCGACCGCCGAATTGGCAAAGCCGATCGGCAGAAAGCCGGCCGCCGTCACCAGCGTGCCGGTCAGCATCGGAAAGGCGGTGGATTCCCAGGCGAAGGCGGCGGCCTTCAGCCGGTCCCAGCCCTGCTCCATCTTCACCACCATCATCTCGACGGCGATAATGGCGTCGTCCACCAGCAGCCCGAGCGCGATGATCAGCGCACCGAGCGTGATGCGATGCAGATCGAGCCCCATCGCGTTCATGACGATGAAGACGATGGCGAGCACCAATGGCACCGACAGCGCCACCACGATGCCGGTGCGCCAGCCGAGCGCCAGAAAGCTGACGAACAGCACGATCGCCAGGGCCTCCACGAACGAGCGCACGAACTCGCCGATGGCATGCTCCACCACCTTCGGCTGGTCGGCGATCTGCTCGATCTCGATGCCCTGCGGCACCTCGGCCATGAAGGCGGTGGTGGCCTCGCCGACGGCCTTGCCGAGGTCGAGAATGTTGGCGCCCTTCGCCATCACCACGCCGATGCCGAGCGCCGGCCGGCCCTCCTGGCGGATACGGAATGTCGGCGGATCGACGAAGCCGCGGGTGACGGTGGCGATATCGCCGAGCCGGAACACGCGGCCATCGGCCTCGACCGGCGTTTCCGCCACCGCCTGTGCGCCGTCGAGCGCGCCGGTGACGCGCAGCGGCACGCGCTGCGCCGACGTCTCGATCACGCCGGCCGGCACCACCGCGTTCTGCTTGGCCAGCGAGTCGAACAAAGCCTGCGGCGTCACGCCGAGCGTCGCCAGCTTGGCCTGCGAGAACTCGACATAAATCTTTTCGTCCTGGGTGCCGTAGAGGTTGACCTTGGTGACGCCCGGCACCTTCAGGAGCCGCTGGCGCAGCGCCTCGGCGACTTTCTTCATCTGGGCGTAGTCGGCGCCCTCGCCGGTCATCATGTACAGAATCGAATCGACGTCGCCGAACTCGTCGTTGACGGTCGGGCCGATCAGCCCGTCGGGCAGGCTGCCGCGCACGTCGTCGAGCTTCTTGCGCAACTGATAGAACAGCTCGGGCACCAGCTTCGGCGGCGTATTGTCCTTGAACATCACCTGCATCGCGGTGAACGACGCCTTCGAATAGGTCTCGACCTTGTCGAAGTAAGGCAGCTCCTGCAGTTTCTTCTCGATCGGATCGGCGACCTGCGCCTGCATCTCGGCGGCGGTGGCGCCCGGCCAGATCGCCGACAGCGTCACCAGCTTGACGGTGAAGGACGGATCCTCGCCGCGGCCGAGCCGCTGGTAGGACAACGCCCCGCCGATCGCCAGCGCGACGATGAAGAACAAGATCAGCGGCTGATGCCGCACCGCCCAGGCGGAGAGATTGAAGTTGCGCATCGCTTGGCTCCCGCCGCTCAGAACGCCAGTGACGACACCACCCGCACCTTCTGGCCGGGATCGAGCTTCTGCACGCCGAGCGCCACCACCTTCGCGCCGTCCGCGACGCCGCCGTCGATCAGCACGTCGCCGGCGTCGTATCCTCTCACCGCGACCTTCGAGAGCGTGAGGCGGCCGCCGTCCTCGACCACGAACAGCGAGGGACCCTCGCCCTGATCGAACAAGGCCGCGAGCGGCAGCCGCGCCACGCGCCGGCTCGCCGGGTCGGTCAAGGTCAGCGTCGCGGTCATGCCGAGTTCGATGCGCTCGTCGGCCTCGGGCAGCGCAAATTTCGCCAGATAGGTGCGGGTCACGGCGTCGGCGGCCGGCGCGATCTCGCGCAGGCGCGCGGCGTAGCGGCGGTCGGGATCGGACCACAGCGCGACGCTGGCCTCGCCGTCGCGCGCGCGGGCCAGCAGCGATTCCGGGATCGACACCACGACTTCCTTTTCCGCCGAGCGCGCGATGCGGACCGCCGGCTGGCCGGCGGACACCACCTGGCCGGGATTGATCAGGGTCGCGGTGACGACGCCGGGGCTGTCGGCGGCCAGCGTCGCGTAGGACAGGCTGTTGCGGGTCAGTTCCACCGAGCGCTCGGCGCGGTTCTTGCGCGCCCTCGCCTCGTCGGCCGCGGCACGCGCCTGATCCATCTGCGCCTCGGTGGCCCAGCCGCGCCCGCGCAGCTCCTTGACCCGGCCCTCGGCGGCGGCGGCCTGCGCCAGCACGCCGGTCGCGGCGTTGAGTTCGGCCTCGGCCTGCTCGGCCTGCAAGCGCAGATCGACCTCGTCGAGCGTCGCCAGCGGCTGGCCGGCGCTCACCCGGTCGCCGACCTCGACCAGCCGCTTGGCCACCTTGCCGGCGACGCGGAAACCCATGTCGGTCTCGATGCGCGGCCGGACGCTGCCGACGAAGCTGCGCGCTAGCGATTCGGGCCGATACTGCACGGTGGTGACAAGCACGGGCCGGACCGGCAGCTCCTTTTTCGCCGCCGTCTCGTCGCAGCCGCCCAGCAGCAGCGCCGGGGACAGCGCCAGACCGATAATCAGGACATTGGCGATACGGGGAAAAACGCTACGCGCCATGGCCACAGCCTCGCGGTTCATGAGGCGGCGGAGAATGATGTGACTAGTGATGAATGTCAATATTCGTCATTAATCACGATTTATTGCAGGCGCGGTTGGCTGGGCGGAAAAGCCACGGGCGAGTCCACCTGGCTCAGTAGCCGAGCGCGCAGCCATCCTTGCGCGGGTCGGAGCCGCCGGTCAGCGTGCCGCGGTCAGGGTCGATCCAGATCGCCTGGCCGCCGCCGAACGGGTTGGGCACGCGGGACACGGTGTGGCCGATCTTTTCCAGCCCGCGCGCCACCGTCTCCGGCACACTGTCCTCGAGCTGGAAGACGCCGTCGAGATAGAGGCCGCGCGGCAGGTCGATCGCCTCCTGCACGTCCATGCCGTAGTCGACGATGTTGCTCAGCACGCGGCTCTGCCCGGTCGGCTGATACTGGCCGCCCATCACGCCATAGGACATCACCGCGCGGCCGTTTCGCGTCGCGATGCAGGGGATGATGGTGTGCAGCGGCCGTTTGCCCGGCGCGATGCAGTTGGGATGGCCGGGCTCGATGCGAAAACCCATGGCCCGGCTTTGCAGCAGCACGCCGGTCTTGTCCGACACCACGGCGGAACCGAACGGCGTCGCCACCGAACTGATGAACGAGCAGACGTTGCGCTCGCGGTCGACCACCGTGACGTAGATGGTGTCGGACCCGACCGGCGCGGCGACCTGCGGCAGATCGCGCACGCGGTCGAGCGCGATGCCGAGGCGGCAGACTTCGGCAAAGCGCGGCGACAAAATGTGCGAAAAATCGACCGGCGAGAACTGCGGGTCGCAGATCCACTGCTCGCGCATCGCATGCGCGGCGCGCCACGCCTCCGCCTCGATATGGAAGCGCTCGGCGCCGAGCGGCTCGTATTGCGTCAGATCGAAACCTTGCAGGATGTCGAGCATCACCAGCATGGCAAGGCCGGGGCCGTTGGGCGGGCACTGGTAGACCTGATAACCGCGATAGCTGGTGGAGATCGGCACCGTCACTTCGGTGGCATGCGCGGCAAAGTCCTCAAGACTGTGCAGGCCGCCGGCATGTCGCAACGTCGCCACGATGTCCTCGGCGACCTCGCCGGTATAGAAGGCGTCGCGCCCGTGGCGGGCGATTTTGCGCAGCGTCGCGGCCAGTTCCGGCTGGCGGATCACGTCGCCCACGCGCGGCACCTCGCCGCGCGGCAGCAGATAGCGCGCGGCGTTGACGCCCTCGCGCAGCTTGCCGGCATGAAACGCCCAATCGTAGGCGATGCGCGGCGCCACCACGTAGCCGTGCTCGGCCGCCTCGATCGCCGGTTGCAGCACGGCGTCCAGCCCGAGCCGGCCATGGTCGTCGAGCAGCCTCGCCCAGCCATCAACCACGCCGGGCACGGTGACGGAATGCGCGCCGGTTTGCGGCATGCGGGTGATGCCGCGTTCGAGATACCACTCGGCATGGGCGGCCCGCGCGGCCGGAGCCGTTGTAGGAGACGATCGCGCCCTCGCCCTTCGGCATGTAGAGCGCAAAACAGTCGCCGCCGATGCCGGTCATCGCCGGCTCGATGACGCCGAGCAGCGCCGACACCGCGACCGCCGCATCGGCGGCGCTGCCGCCGGCGCGCAGCATGTCGAGCGCGGTCAGCGCGGCGAGCGGGTGCGAGGCCGCGACCATGCCGTTCATGGCATGCACCGTCGAGCGGCCGGGGAAATGGAAGTTTCGCATGGACACCTGCCGACATCCGCGCACAGGCGCGAAGCAAGCGTATTCCACCCCGGCTGGCGCCGCCGATCAAGTCCGCGTTACGCGGGCCGCGCGCTCATGGTCAGCAGTTCGTAGCGCGCCACCGTCTCGGCATTCTGGTTCGTCACCTCGACGTCCCAGCGCACCTCGCCGTATTCCGGGCGCCGCGCCGCCGCCTTGTGCTTCACCGTCAGCCGCACCTGGATGGCATCGCCCGGCGACACCGGTTTCAGGAAACGCAGGTTGTCGAGGCCATAGTTGGCGAGGAGCGGCCCCGGCGGCGGATCGACGAACAGCCCGGCGGCGAACGACAGGATCAGGTAGCCGTGGGCGACGCGGCCGGGGAAGAACGGGTTGGCCCTGGCCGCTTCCTCGTCCATGTGGGCATAGAACGTATCGCCCGTGAAATGGGCGAAGTGCTCGATGTCGTCGAGCGTGATGGTGCGGCTTGCGGTCTCCACCGTGTCGCCGATCCTGAGACGGTCGAAATCGAGCTTGAACGGATGCACGGCGGCAACCGGGCTTGGCGCGCCCTTGATCCAGTTGCCGGTGAGCGCGACGAGCTGCGCGGGCGAGGCCTGCACCGCGGTGCGCTGCATGTAGTGATAGACGCCGCGCAACCCGCCGAGTTCCTCGCCGCCGCCGGCGCGGCCGGGACCGCCATGCAGCAGCATCGGCAGCGGCGAGCCGTGCCCGGTGGATTCCTTGCCGCAGTCGCGGTCGAGCACGAGGATGCGGCCGTGGTACGGCGCCAGCCCGAGCACGAAGGCGCGCCCGAGATCGCGGTCGGCGGTGACGACGGAGGCGACGAGGCTGCCCTCGCCGCGCCGCACCAGATCGACCGCCTGCCCGACATCGTCATAGGCGAGCACGGTGGCGACCGGGCCGAACGCCTCGGTGTCATGAACGCGGCTTGCGGTGCGGCTGTCGCGGGCGCTGAGCAGCACCGGCGCCATGTAGGCGCCTTTTGCCGTGTCGATGCCCTCGCCCGCGCACGCCTGCGGGTCGCCGCACACGATATCGGCCTCGGTCCGCAGCCGCGCAATCGCGGCGCGCACCGCCTCGCGCTGCGCCAGGCTGACCAGCGGCCCCATCGCCTTGTCGTCGCGGCGCGGGTCGCCGAGCTTGACTTCGGCAAGCCGGGCAGCCAGCGCGGCAATCACCTCCTGCGCGCGGGCGCGCGGCACCAGGATGCGGCGGATCGCGGTGCACTTCTGCCCGGCCTTGGCGGTCATCTCACGCACCACCTCGCGCAGGAACAACTCGTATTCCGGCATGTCCGCCGTCACGTCGGCGCCCAGCACGATGGCGTTGAGGCTGTCGCGCTCGGCGGTGAAGCGGATCGCATGCCGGGCGATGGCCGGGTGGCGGCGCAGCTTCTCGGAGGTCTCGATGGAGCCGGTGAAGGCGATCGCGTCCTGCCCGCCGAGATGATCGAACAGATCGCCAATGCCGCCGCAGATCAGTTGCAGGCTTCCGGGCGGCAACAGCCCCGAGCCGTGCATCAGCCGCACCATTGCCTCGGTGACGTAGGCCGTCGCCGTCGCCGGCTTGGCGATCACCGGCACGCCGGCGAGAAAGGCCGGCGCAAATTTTTCCAGAAGTCCCCAGCAGGGAAAGTTGAAGGCGTTGATATGCACGGCAACGCCGTGCAGCGGCGTCAGGATATGCACGCCGACGAAATGGCCGCCCTTCGACAGGCTCTCCACCTCGCCCTCGACGACGAACGGCGTGTCCGGCAGTTCGCGCCGGCCGCGCGAGGCGTAAGCCGCCATGGTGACGATGCCGCCGTCGATATCGATGGCGTTGTCGCGCCGCGTCGCGCCGGTGTCGGCGGCCAGTTCGTAAAGTCCGGCCTTGTGCTCGTTCAGATGCGCCACCACGGCGCGCAAAATGTCGGCGCGCTGGTGGAACGTCAGCGCCCGCAGCGCCGGGCCGCCAACGCCGCGGGCATGCGCGACCATGCCCGCGACGTCGAGGCCGGCGCTCCCGAGCCGCGCCACCACGCGGCCATCGACCGCACTGGCGATATCGACCGTGGGGCCTTCGGGAGCGACCCAGCGATCGCAGGCGAGGCTGTGCAGGGCGATGGTCATGGCGTCCTCCGGCATGCGCGATCGCGGCTTTGCATCATTTTCGTTCTGCGCCACACTTGCCCGTTACCGAGCGTTGACAGGCCGCGCGCTTGCGCTAAAGATTAACTGACCGCTCGTTCAATTCAAGAGGCGGCGGGCCCGGCATTCACGGCTTTGCCGCCGCGCGTCGCCCGGCCGGTGGCGCGTTTCCGCGTCGCGCCTTAAAGCGCGACCGGCAGGGAGGGCAGATGACGACGATCCTCGTGGACAACCGCGGCGCGTGGCGCATCCTGACCCTGAACCGCCCGGACCGCATGAACGCCTTCACCGCCGGGATGCACCGCGCGCTGGCCGAGGCGCTGGACGAGGCGGCCGCCGACGAGGGCCGCCGCGCCGTGCTGCTGACCGGCGCCGGCCGCGGCTTCTGCGCCGGGCAGGACCTGAGCGAGGTCGCGGTGGAGAGCGGCGCCGCGCCCGACCTCGGCGCCACCGTCGAGACCTTCTACAACCCGCTGGTGCGACGCATCCGCGCGCTGCAAAAGCCGGTGATCTGCGCCGTCAACGGCACCGCCGCCGGCGCCGGCGCCAACATCGCGCTCGCCTGCGACATCGTGCTGGCGGCGCGCTCGGCAAAGTTCATCCAGTCGTTTGCGAAGATCGGACTGGTGCCGGATTCCGGCGGCACCTGGCTGCTGCCGCGCCTCGTCGGCGACGCCCGCGCCCGCGGGCTGGCGCTGCTCGGCGAGCCGCTCGACGCCGGGACGGCGGAGACATGGGGCCTGATCTGGCGCGCGGTCGACGACGACAAGCTGCGCGCCGAGGCGGAGGCGCTCGCCGCGCGGCTCGCGACCGAGCCGACGCAGGGTCTTGCGCTGACCAAGCAGGCGCTCGGCCTGGCCGCCACCCACACGCTCGACCAACAGCTCGACCTCGAACGCGACCTGCAACGCAAGGCCGGCCGCACCCCGGACTATGCCGAGGGCGTCAATGCCTTCATGGCCAAGCGCGCGCCGGCGTTCACGGGGAGGGCGAAGTGACGATCCAGGCACCGGTCGGCGATCCCACGACGACGACAGCGGACGACCTCGCGCGCGCCTGCGCGGACGCGATGTGGGCGCAGGACAACGCCAGCCGCGGCCTCGGCATGGAGCGCATCGCGGTGTCGGCCGGCCATGCCACGCTGGCGATGACGGTGCAGCCGCACATGGTCAACGGCCATGGCATCGCCCATGGCGGCTTTATCTTCACGCTGGCGGATTCCGCCTTCGCCTTTGCCTGCAACACCTACAACGAGCGCACCGTCGCGGCCCACTGCCAGATCAGCTTCATCCGCGCCGGCCGGCTCGGCGACCGGCTGGTCGCCACCGCGCGCGAGGTGTCGCGCAGCGGGCGCTCGGGCATCTACGATATCCGTGTCGCCGCGGGCGACCAGGTGATCGCCGAATTCCGCGGCTATTCCCGCACCATCGGCGGCGCCATCATCCCCGCGCAGGACACGGCCTAACATCAGCGAGGAGGACATCATGGCCGCGAGCGCATCGGTATCGACGGCATCAACCGGCAGCGCGGCGCTCGACGCCGCCGAGCGCGCCTCGCGCGACGAGATCGTGGCGCTACAGACGAAGCGCATGGCGTGGACGCTCAAGCACGCCTACGACAACGTCGCCCACTACCGAAAGGCGTTCGACGAGAAGGGCGTGCATCCGTCCGATTTCAAGTCGCTCGCCGACCTCGCAAAATTTCCGTTCACGGTGAAGACCGACCTGCGCGACAACTATCCGTTCGGCATGTTCGCGGTGCCGCGCGAGGATCTGGTGCGGGTCCATGCCTCGTCCGGCACCACCGGCAAGCCGATCGTGGTCGGCTACACGCAGGCGGACATCGACGTATGGGCGGACGTGATGGCGCGCTCGCTGCGCGCCGCCGGCGCCCGCAAGGGCATGATCGTCCACAACGCCTACGGCTACGGCCTGTTCACCGGCGGGCTTGGCGCGCATTACGGCGCCGAACGGCTCGGCTGCACCGTGGTGCCGATCTCCGGCGGCATGACCGAGCGGCAGGTGCAGCTCATCAACGATTTTCGCCCCGACGTCATCACCGTGACGCCGAGCTACATGCTGGCGATCCTCGACGAATTCCACCGCCAGGGCCTCGATCCGCGCCGCTCGTCCTTGAAATTCGGCGTGTTCGGCGCCGAGCCGTGGACCGACGCGATGCGCGCCGAGATCGAGCAGGCATTCGACATGGACGCCACCGATATCTACGGCCTGTCGGAAGTGATCGGCCCCGGCGTCGCGCAGGAGTGCGTCGAGACCAAGGACGGCCTGCACATCTGGGAAGATCACTTCTATCCCGAGATCATCGATCCCGACACCGGCGCGGTCCAGCCCGACGGCGAGAAGGGCGAACTGGTGTTCACTTCGCTCACCAAGCAGGCGTTTCCGATCGTGCGCTACCGCACCCGCGACCTCACCCGGCTGCTGCCGGGCACGGCCCGCCCCGGCATGCGGCGCATGGAAAAGGTCACCGGCCGCTCCGACGACATGATCATCCTGCGCGGCGTCAACGTGTTCCCGACGCAGATCGAGGAGGCGCTGCTCGCCACCGACTGGTGCAGCGGCCACTTCGTCATCGAACTCACGCGCGAGGGCCGCATGGACGAGATGACGGTCAGGGTCGAGGCGCGCCCCGAGCACTGGGACAACAACGGCCTCGCCGATCACGCCAGGCGTGTGGCGATCTCGATCAAGAACACCATCGGCATCACCACCCGCATCAGCGTGGTCGCCCCGGCCACGCTGGAACGCTCGCTCGGCAAGGCCCGGCGCGTCATCGACAAGCGGCCGAAAACGTAGAACTTTCTGCCGAACGGCGCAAACGCGGCGCGCTCGACCAAAAAATTCTCCAAAAATACCGCACGGGAGAATGAGGATTGCAACCTGCGGCAGGCATGGCTATATAGCCTTTGCCTGTGTCGCCAAGCAGCGTCGCAGGCTTCATCTGCTGGTTGGGGAGGACGCCATGTCACGCGACGCCCTCTTCCAATTGGGGATGGGCGCAGTTTCGCTGAATGCCTCCCAAACGGAAGAACACATTCACGCCCGCGTCGCGGACGCTGCGGGCGTACAGGCCGATCATTTCATCGAGCGAAACGGGATCGTTTGCGCCGGCGCGCATCTGATCATCGACCTCTACGAGGCCGAACGGCTCGACGACATCGATCACATCTCGGAAACGCTGGTCGAATGCGTGGAGGCGGCGGGCGCAACGCTGCTGCACATGCACCTGCACCCGTTCGAGCCGAACGGCGGCATCAGCGGCGTCGCCGTGCTCGCCGAAAGCCACATCTCGATCCATTCGTGGCCGGAGCGGCGCTATGCGGCGCTCGACGTGTTCATGTGCGGCGACGCGCAGCCCGAACTTTGCGTCGAGGTGTTGCGGCGCGCCTTCAGGCCGAAGCGCATCGCGGTCAAGGAACTGCTGCGCGGAAAAGGCGCATGACCGCGCCGAAATGGCTTGGGGAAACGGCGTTCGGCGGTGCCCGGTTGTCGTTCGAGGTGAGCCGCGTGCTGCATCGCGAGACAACGGCGCAGCACCGCCTCGACCTGATCGAGAACCCGGTGTTCGGCAAGGTGTTGATGCTCGACGGCGCGACGCAGGTGACGAGCGCCGACGAGTTCATCTACCACGAGATGATGGCGCACGTGCCGCTGATCGCCCACGGCGCGGCGCGCGACGTGCTGATCGTCGGCGGCGGCGACTGCGGGCTGGCCGAGGAGGTGCTGAAGCACACGAACGTCGAGCGGCTGTTGCAGGTCGAGATCGACGCCAGTGTCGTTGCCTTCGCGAAAGAGCATTTTTCGGAGTTCAACGCGGCTGCCTTCACCGACCCGCGCTTTGCAATCGAGATCGCCGACGGCGCAGCCTTCCTCGCCCACACTGACCGCCGCTTCGACGTGATCCTGATCGATTCCACCGATCCGGTCGGCCCCGGCGCCGTGCTGTTCACGGAGGCGTTTTATGGCGACGTCCGGCGCTGCCTGAAGCCGGGCGGCATCGTCGTCACCCAGAGCGGCGTGCCGTTCGTCCAGCGCGCCGAGTTCGCAACCGCGATGCGCAACCTCGCGCGCGCCTTCCCCATCGCCACCTGCTATGTCGTCGCGGTGCCGACCTACTTTGGCGGCCACATGGCGCTGGGCTGGGGCAGCGTGGAGCACGATCCGCGCGAGGCGGCACCCGACGTTCTGGCGAAACGCGCCGCGGGGCTCGCGACGCGCTACTATACGCCGGAGGTCCATGCGGCCGCCTTCGCGCTGCCGCGCTACATCGCCGATGCGCGGGACGAGGCGGTCGGGTAGCTACATCTGGTCGTAGTCGACGACGACGCGCGGCGTCAGCGGATGGGCCTGGCAGGTCAGCACGAAGCCCACCTCCAGTTCCCACGGCTCCAGCGAATAGTTGACGTCCATCCGCGTCTCGCCCTCGACCACCTTGGCGCGGCAGGTCGAGCACATGCCGCCCTTGCAGGCGAACGGCAGGTCCATGCCGGCGCGCAGCGCGGCGTCCAGAATCGCCTCGCCCTCGGCGACCGGCACCTCGCGGCGCTTGCCGTCGACGATCAGCGCGGCCATCGCCCTCGGCGGCGCGCCCTCCACCACCTTCGCTTTCGGACGCGGCTTGCCGCCGAGCTCGGACACGAAGCGCTCGACATGGATGCGCTCCGGCGCGATCCCGCTGTCGCGGCAGGTCGCCTCGATCTCCTCGCTCATCGCCGCCGGGCCGCAGACGAACACATGATCGACCGCGGCCGCCGGCACCATGGCGCGCAGCAGCACCTCGACCTTGGCGCGGTCGAGCCGGCCGTGCAGGATCGGAATATCCTGCTCCTCCTGCGACAGCACGTGGAACAGCGAGAAGCGGCCGATGTAGCGGTCCTTCAATTCCTCCAGCGCCTCGCGGAACAGCATGTCCTGCGTGGTGCGGTTGCCGTAGAACAAAAAGAATCGGCTCAGCGGCTCGCGCGCCAGCACGCCGCGCACGATCGAGATGATCGGCGTGATGCCGGAGCCGGCGGCAAAGCCGACATAGGTGCGCGCCTCATCGGGCGCCGGCGCCACGCCGAACCGGCCGGTCGGCGTCATCACGTCGATGGCATCGCCCGCCTTCAATTCCTCCGCCGCCCAGCCCGAGAAGGTTCCGCCATCGACCTTTTTGATGGCGACGCGCAACTCGTCGTCGTCCGGCCCCGAGCAGATCGAATAGGAGCGCCGCACCTCCTCGCCGTCCATATGCGCACGCAGCGTCAGATACTGGCCCGGCGCGAACGCGTAATCGTCGCTGAGGTCGGGCGGAACGGCGAAGGCGATCGACACCGCCCCCGGCGTCTCGCGGCGCAGATCGTGAATGGTCAGGCGATGAAAGCGCGGATGCGACATGATCTACCTTTCTTGTCCCGGACGCGGTGCAGCGCGTTTCGCGATGCACCGCAGAGCCGGGACCACGACAACGGATGTGCCCATGACGGTCCCGGATCGGCAGCGCACCGCTTCCGCGCTGCGCAGCATCCGGGACACGAGACCAGAGCAATCCGCCCTCCTCACAAAGGGAGAGAGTGGACGTCAATGGCACTTGAAGTAGTCGAACGGCTCGCGGCAGACGCGGCAGCGCCACAGCGCCTTGCACGAGGTCGAGCCGAATTCCGAGAGCAGCTCCGTGTCGGTCGAGCCGCATTGCGGGCAGGCCACCGTCTGCGCCCCGAACAGCGCGCGGCGGCCGGCGCCCTTCTCGGGCGGGGCGATGCCGTATTCCTTGAGCTTGCGGCGGCCTTCCTCGGTCATCCAGTCGGTGGTCCAGGCCGGCGACAGCACGGTCCGCACTTTTGCGTCGGCGATGCCGGCCCGCGCCAGCGCCACCTCGATGTCCAGCGCGATCATGTTCATCGCCGGGCAGCCGGAATAGGTCGGCGTGATCGCCACCTCGACGCCGGCCGCGCCGGCGGCGACCTCGCGCAGCACGCCGAGGTCGGCGATGGTCAGCACCGGGATTTCCGGATCGACCACGCCCGCCGCCGCGTCCCATGCGCGCTGCCGCAGCGTCTCGCCTGAGAGCAGGCTCACCATGTCGCCCCCGGAAAGGAGCGCTGCAAATGTTGCAGCTCGCTGAGCAGATGTCCGAGATGCTCGCTGTGATGGCCGACGCGGCCGCCCTTCTGCATCCAGTCGTTGCCGGGCACGGCAAGCGTCGCCTCGGCGAACACCGCGTCGATGGTGGCGCGCCAGGTGTCGCGCAGGGTCTCCGGGTCGATGGCGATGCCGCCCGCGATCAGGCCGCGGTCGCCGGCGTCGCAGAAAAACATCTCGCCGGTGAAGGCCCACAGCGCATCGGCCGCGTCCTGCGCGCGGCGATGGCTTTCCCCGGTGCCGTCGCCGAGCCGCACGATCCATTCCGACGCATGGCGCAGATGGTAGGCGCTTTCCTTCTCCGATTTCGCGGCGATCGCCGCCAGCGTCTCGTCGCGCGAGCCCGTCATCGCGCGCCAGTACGGATCGGCGAAGGCGGAATAGAACAGTTGCCGCATCATGGTGCGGGCGAAGTCGCCGTTGGGCTGCTCGACCAGCAGGAGATTGCGGTACTGGCGCACGTCGCGCAGATAGGCGAGACGATCCTCGTCGTTGCCGGCGTCCTCGATCCGCGCCGCGTAGCTGTAGAGTTCGCGCGCCTGCCCGATCAGGTCGAGCCCCATGTTGGCGAGTGCCATGTCCTCTTCCAGCATCGGCGCGTGCCCGCACCACTCGGAGAGCCGGTGCCCGAGGATCAGCGCATCGTCGGCGCGGCGCAGCGCATATAGCACCAGCGGCGTTTCGGACACCGTGATCGATCCGCCTGCCATCGTGGTCTCCATCTGCCGACCCCTGCTGCGGCCGCTACATGTGCCCGACCTCGTCCGGCACCTCGTAGAAGGTCGGGTGGCGATAGATCTTCGATTCCGCCGGCGCGAACATCATCTCCTTGTCGGCCGGATCGGAGGCGGTGATCGCGTGCGAGGGCACCACCCAGATCGACAGTCCCTCGCCGCGCCGCGTGTAGATGTCGCGCGCCGCCTGCAAGGCCAGCGTGGCGTCGGTGGCATGCAGCGAGCCGACATGCTTGTGCGCCAGCCCGTTACGGCTGCGGATGAACACTTCCCAAAGCGGAATGGTCTCGACGCTCATCGCATGGTCCTCCGGTGATCAGGCCGCCTGCCGGGCGGCCTTGGCGCGCCCCCTGCGCTTGTCGGCAAAGGCGAGCGCCGCCTCGCGGACCCAGGCGCCGTCCTCGTGCGCCTTGCGGCGCGCGGCGAGCCGATCGCGATTGCACGGCCCGTTGCCGGCCAGCACCTGTTTGAACTCGTCCCAGTCGATCTCGCCGTAGTCCCAGTGGCCGGTCGCTGCGTTGAAGGTCAACGCCGGGTCCGGCATCGTCAGGCCGAGATAGTGCGCCTGCGGCACGGTGGCATCGACGAATTTCTGGCGCAGTTCGTCGTTGGAGAAGCGCTTGATCTTCCAGCGGGTCGAGATGTCGCTGTGCTGGCTCTGCGTGTCGGGCGGGCCGAACATCATCAGGCACGGCCACCACCAGCGGTTCAGCGCATCCTGCGCCATGTCCTTCTGTTCGGGCGTGCCGCGCGACAGCGTCAGCATGATCTCGTAGCCCTGACGCTGGTGGAACGACTCTTCCTTGCAGACGCGGATCATCGCGCGCGCGTAAGGCCCGTAGGAGCAGCGGCACAGCGGGATCTGGTTCATGATCGCCGCGCCGTCGACCAGCCAGCCGATGGCGCCGATGTCGGCCCAGGTCAGCGTCGGATAGTTGAAGATCGAGGAATATTTCGCCTTGCCGGCCAGCATCTGCGCGACCAGTTCCTCGCGCGAGGAGCCGAGCGTCTCGGCCGCGGCATAGAGATAAAGGCCGTGGCCGCACTCGTCCTGCACCTTGGCGAGCAGCGCCGCCTTGCGCCGCAGCGTCGGCGCGCGGGTGATCCAGTTGCCTTCCGGCAGCATGCCGACGATCTCGGAATGGGCGTGCTGGGAAATCTGCCGCGTCAGCGTCTTGCGGTAGGCGGCCGGCATCCAGTCGTTGGGTTCGATCCGCTCCTCGGCGTCGATGCGCGCCTGGAAGCGCGCCGACTTGTCGGCGTCCTCGATCGAGGTCTCGGCACCGGGCGACGTGTTGAGCGCCTGCGTGTACATGGCCGTCTCTTCCCCGTTCTTGACCGTTCTTGACCGTTCTCGGATGGTTTAAATATATAACAAAATAATTAGCCCGCAAGATATTTCTGTAACATTTGACCGGGTCAGTCGCGGAACCGGCGCCCCAGCGCCTCGCGCGGCGGCGGCAGCGGCCCGGCCTCGCAGACGGCGTTGGCATCGAGCCAGCGCTCGGCGCCGGCCAGCAGCGCCGGATAGACCTCGGCACACAAGGCGCGGGCGGCGGTTCCCGGCCAGTCGGCTGGCAGCATCGCCTCCGGCAACAGCGGATCGCGCAGCACGATGCGCCGGTACTGGTGGATCAGGAGGATGCGGGCGGTGAACGCCTCGATGTCGGACAGTTCGTCCGCCCGCTGAACGAACGCCCGCAGCGGCGCGAAGGTGGTAACGAACAGCCGGTAGGCGTCCGCGGTGCGCTCCAGTTGCCAGCTCGCGGCGATCAGCCGCCGGCCGGTCTCGGCCACGTCGCTATCCGGCGCCACCGTCGCCTCGAGCCGGATGGCATGGCCGGCGGCCTCCGGCACCGCCGTTCCCGACGGCGCCAGCCACAGCCCCGGCAGCGGATTGCCGAACCCGGCATTGCGCAGGCTGTCGCGCAAGCCGTCGCGCTGGCCGGAGCCGTTGGGCAGCAGCAACAGGTCGAAGCGCCCGGTCCACGCAGGCGGCCGCGCCGCATAGATATGGCGGGCCGCCGCCGCGAACGTGTCGCGGCCCTTGTCGGCGAGCCGGTAGAAGCTGTTGCGGCCGACGCGCGTGCGCGCGAGCCAGCCGTCGGCGGCGAGCCGCGACACCGCCGTGCGCACCACGCCGCCGTCGATATCGAGCGCCTTGAAGAAGGCGAGCAGCGTGCCGAGCCACACCGCGCCGCCGCGCGGCACGATGGCGTCGCCATACACCGTGATGACGATGGAGCCGGTGCGCGACGGTTCGCGTTTGAGCTGATCGACGATGCGGGCGAGCGGATGCGGCGGCATGGCGCCTGCCATAAACCGTTTTGCCGGCCAAGGCCAAGACGGAGGCCGAAATCATGGGCAAGCAGCAACGGCGATGATAATTGACCGTTTGGACGGTCAATGCGAGGGTGCCCCGCTTGAAGCCGCCGGCGCGCGCCGGCGCATCCCGGACAGGTTGGCATGGCCCGTACCCGCGCAAACGACTACGGCGCCAAACGTCGCGGCATCCTGCGCCGCGCCGCTGAGCTGTTCGCCCGGCACGGCTTCACCGGCACCTCGATCACCATGATCGCCGACGCCTGCGGCATGTCGAAAGCGCTGCTCTATCACTATTATTCCTCAAAAGACGAAGTGCTGTTCGACCTGCTCGACGCTCACCTTCGCCATCTCGTCGAGGTGCTCGAGCGCGCCGCCGCGACCGCGGGCGCGGACGCGCGCCTGCATGCCATTGCCGCGAGCCTGCTCGACGCCTATCGCGGCGCCGATGCCGAGCATCAGGTGCAGATCGCCAGCCTGAAGCTGCTGCCGCCCGACAAGCAGGCGGTGCTGAAAGCGGTCGAACGCCGGCTGGTGGCGATCGTCTCCGACGCCATCGCCCGCGCGGTGCCGCAGATCGCCGGCAAGCGCACGCTGCTGATGCCGCTGACGATGTCGTTCTTCGCCATGCTCAACTGGCACTATCTGTGGTTTCGCGAGGGCAAGGGGCTGACGCGCGATCAGTACGCGCGCATGGCGACCACCTTGATCCTGTCGGGCGCCGAAGCCGCGGCAACGGCCGCGCGCGATACCGCCAAGGATACGGGCAAAGAGACGAGCAAGGACGCGCGCAAAGAGACGCGCAAGCCACCGGCCAACAGGGCCGCGCTCAAGGCCGCCGAGCCGGGTTGATCAGGCGCCCTTGCCCGAAAGCCACGCCACCACGTCGGCGGCGTTCCGATCCGGCGGAAACACCGGATAGAACACATGCGCGATGCGGCCGTCGTCGATCACCATCGTCAGCCGCTTGTGCAGCACCATGCCGCCGGTCTCGAATGTCGGCAGGCGAATCGCTTTGGTCAGGCGCAGATCGGCGTCGGAGAGAATCGCAAACGGCAGATGCAGCCGCTCGGCCGCTTCCTTCTGATAAGCGGTGTCCTGCGTCGACAGACCGAACACATGGGCGACGCCGAGGCGCGTCAATTCTGCGAAGTGATCGCGGAAGGCGCAGGTTTGCGGCGTGCAGCCGCGCGCGCCGGGAATCATGTCCCAGCCATCGGGGTTGGCGGCGCCAGGCTGCCCGGTGCGCGGATAGGCGTAGACGATGCTGCGGCCGACAAGCCGCGACAGATCGACGGCGCGCCCGTCGGTGGCGGCGAGCGTGACCGAGGGCAGGCGAAGGCCGTCGAGATGGCGGGCAGCGCCGTCATCTTGCGGAACCGGAAGCGTGTCCCAATCGGGTGTCGCAATGCTGTTCGTCGTCATTTTCTTTCGCCCTATGTAAGGTTCCATAAGGTTCCTACGCGAGATCACCTACGTCGTCGTCATATGGTGGCCGGGCAACGTCGAATTTGTGGCAAAATCGCGTCAAATTCGCCTCGAATTAGGGCATCGTTAGGCATAAAAATTTGGATGAGTTCCAATGGCTTAGGAACCCCAAGGGTGTGGCGGATCGGTTACAGCTTTTTCAGGAAAGCCTGCTAAACAAAACGCAGGGACGGAGCCGATAGCCGGCTGCACTCTCGAATGCACTTGTGGAGAAAAACATGAAGAAGATTTTCCTCGGCACCGTGGCGCTGGTGGCTCTCGCAGTTCCGGCGACTGCGGCCGACCTCGCCGCGCGGCCTTACACCAAGGCCCCCCCGCCGGCCTACGCTCCGATCTACAACTGGACCGGTTTCTACATCGGTGGTCACGTTGGCGGCGCGTTCGGCAGCAGCAACAACCTGTTCAACTCGAGCAGCGACAATGGCCGCTTCCTCGGTGGTATCCAGGGTGGCTTCGACTACCAGTTCTCGCCGAACTGGGTGCTGGGCCTTGAGGCGCAGTACAGCTGGATGAGCGACACCACCTGGGTCGCGACCGACATCGTGACGCTTGACTCCGTGTCGCAGCGCAAGCGCGGCCTCGGCTCGGTCACCGGCCGTCTCGGCTACACCTGGGGTCCGGGTCTGCTCTACGTGAAGGGTGGTTACGCCTTCGCCGACATCAGCAACGCCGCCGTCGATGGCGCCACCGGCCTGCCGGTCGCCGTCAACACCAACAAGGACGGCTGGACCGTCGGCGCTGGCCTCGAGTACATGTTCGCCCCGAACTGGAGCGCCAAGATCGAGTACCAGTACTACGATCTCGGTCGCAGCCGCACCGTGTTCACCAGCGGTCCGGTCGAGTGGCGCAACGACGAGCACACGGTCAAGGCGGGCATCAACTACCGCTTCAACGCCGCGGCTCCGGTGATGGCCCGCTACTGATAACGTCCTCCCTCAGGACTTGGAAAAGGCCGGCGCAAGCCGGCCTTTTTTTTGCCGGTGAATGGCCGTCGGTTCAACGTCACGGCTCGACTTATTCCGGCCATCCATCCCCCACCCACCCCTCCCCCGCAAGCGGGGGAGGGATAAAGGGAGGGGGCCGCGGGCATGACGAAACGGATCGATCGTCGGGAAAAACAGATTTTGCGCTAACGCTGTAACGCGCTTTCGGCGCGGGCTACGACAACAGCGGCGACCAGGCCGGGTCGGAGGCAAAGCCCGGCGTCGGCACCTTCAGTTCGTTGCGGCCGGAGATGTCGATCGAATACAGCGACGGTCCCGGCCCGGTGTCGCGGAAGAACATCAGGACGCGGCCGTTGGGCGCGAACGTCGGTCCCTCGTTATGATAGCCCGAGGTCAGGAGGCGCTCGCCCGAGCCGTCCGGCTTCATGATGCCGATGGCGAACTGTCCGCCGCCCATCTTGGTGAAGGCGATGTAGTCGCCGCGCGGCGACCATACCGGCGTCGAATAGCTGCCCTCGCCGAACGAGATGCGGCTCGCCTGCCCGCCCGCGGCCGGCATGATGTAGATCTGCGGCTTGCCGCCGCGATCGGACTCGAAGCAGATACGCCCACCGTCCGGCGAATAGCACGGCGAGGTGTCGATCGCCGGCGTGTCGGTCAGCCGCGTCGTCGATTTGGAGCGCAGATCCATGACGAACAGGTTGGAGTTGCCGCCCTGCTGCAGGCTCATGATGATGCGCTGGCCATCCGGCGAGAAGCGCGGCGCGAACGACATGCCGGGGAAGTTGCCGACGATCTCGCGCTGGCCGGTCTCGATGTTGAACAGGTAAACGCGCGGATCGCCGCGGCCGAACTCCATATAGGTGATTTCCTGCGTCGACGGCGAGAACCGCGGCGTCAGCACCAGGTCGCCGCCGCGCGTCAGGTGACGGACATTGGCACCGTCCTGATCCATGATGGCGAGGCGCTTGACGCGGCGCTGCGACGGCCCGCTCTCGTCGACGAACACCACGCGGCTGTCGAAATAACCCTTCTCGCCGGTCAGGCGCTCGTAGATCTGATCGGAGATGATATGGGCGATGCGCCGCCAGTAATCCGGCGAGGTGAAATACTGCTGGCCGGCAAGCTGCTGGCCGACGGCGACATCCCACAGCCGGAACTCGGCCTTGAGGCGGCCGTCGCCCTGACGCGTCATGCGGCCCGTGACCAGCGCCTGCGCGTTGATCGAGCGCCAGTTCTGGAATTGCGGCGCGACGTCGATGCTGCTGATCTTCTCGATGAAGGCGGCCTGATCGATCGGCGCGAACAGCCCGCTGCGCTTCAGGTTGTTGGTGATGACGCCGGCGACGTTGGCGCCGACTTCGCTGTCCTGCGCGCCGCCCGCGACGAAATTCGGAATCGCGATCGGGATCGGCTGAAAATTGCCCTCGGTGATCTGCACGCGCGCCTGCGCCCATGCCCGGTTGAGCGGACTTGCCGCCAGCGCGCCAGCGGCGGCGCCGGCCACGAAGTGCCGGCGCGTCAGGGAAAAATCGTCGCTGCGCAATCTGCGTTCTGCAAAATCCATCATGGCCTTCATTCTGAAAACGGGGGCGGTCGCCGCCGCATCACGACGTCCGTTCGGTGAACACCGGCTCAAAGAACTTCCACTCGTCGAAATACGCGGCCGGCAGCCGGTAGGGCTGGCATTCGATGATCGCCCGCATCGCGCTCTCCTGATAGACGCGGAAGAACGGCGTGCCGGTGCCGGGCTGCGGCACCGGGGTTGCCTCCAGCGTGCCGTCGCGGCGCAGCTTGATGGTGAAGGCCGCCTCGATGCGCTGGGTCTCGATGCCGCCATAGGGCTTCTTCCAGCAACGTTCGACCTGCGACTTGAACATCGCGCCCCAGGTCGCGGAGTTGTCGGCGGCGCGGCCCTTCGGCGCGCCGAGCGAGGCGGTGGGATTGAGCGTGTCGCCGGTCGCGGCGGCGCGCGTCGGATCGCGCTTGTCGAGCAGCGCCGCGATCTTCGATTGGTCGAACACGCGCTCCTGCTTCGGCTGCGGCCTGGGCTGCGGCACCGCCTTGGTCTCTTGCTTCGGCTTCGGCTTCTTGGCCTCGTCCTTCTTCAGCGCCTCCGCGATCGGATCGATCTTGGGTTCATCCTTCTTCTCGGCCTTTTCCGTCTTCGGCTCGGGCTTCGGCTTGTCCTCGACCTTCTTCGGCTCGGGCTTGGGCGGCTCCGGCTTCTTCTCGACCGGCTTCTCCACCGGCTTGGGCGGCGGCTCGGGCGCGGTCGAGGTGACGACTTCCTTCTTCTCGGTGATCTTGCCGACGGCATCCTCGACGGGCTTGGCCTCGGCCACCTTCTCGACCAGCGGCTTCGGCACGTCGGCCTTGGGCGCTTCCTTGCGGCCGGCGGTCATGCGCTGCAACTGATCGACGCTGACGATATCGACCGGCATCGATTCGACCGGCGGCGCCTCCAGCGCGCGCGAGGAGAACGACACGAGTCCCCAGCCGATCACCAGCCCATGGCCGATGAGCGACGCAAGAACGGTCTTGTCGATCTTGCCGATCTTCACCTCACGACCCCTGCTCCACCTCGGTCACCAGCGCCACCCGCCGGAACCCGGCCGACGACAGCCGGCCCATCACCTTCATGACGGTGCCGTAGTCCACCTTGCGGTCGCCGCGCACGAAAATCCGCTCGTCCAGTCCCCCGCGCGCCTCGGTGACCGCCTTCAGCTTGGCCACCAATTCGTCCACCGGAATCTCGGCATCATTGAGGTACACCTGCCCCTTGACGTTGACCGAGACGGTCAGCGGGGTCTGGTCCTGGTCGAGGCTCTTGGCCTGGGTCTGCGGCAGATCGAGCGGCACGCCGACGGTCAACAGCGGCGCCGACACCATGAAGATGATGAGCAGCACCAGCATCACGTCCACCATCGGCGTGACGTTGATCTCCGACATCACCGGCGCGCGCCGGCGGCCGCCGCGACCACCGCCGCCGCCTCCGAGGCTCATTCCCATGGTGCGCTCACCGCCACGCTTTGCGATGTCCTCACTGCCGATGCGGGCCGCTTCCGGCGGAAGACCAAAAACCCCTCATCGTCGCCTTCGGTCGCCCTCGGCTCCCTGGTCTCAGCCGCGCTCGTCGATCTGGCGCGACAGGATCGCCGAGAACTCGTCGGCGAAGCCTTCGAGCCGTTGCGCCTGCCGGTTCACCTCGGCGACGAACTTATTGTAGAAAATCGTCGCCGGGATGGCGGCGACGAGGCCCATGGCGGTGGCGAACAGCGCCTCCGCGATGCCAGGCGCCACCACCGCGAGCGAGGTGTTTTTCGAGGCGGCGATCGACTGGAAGCTCGACATGATGCCCCACACGGTGCCGAACAGGCCGACGAACGGCCCGGCCGAACCGACGGTCGCCAGCACCAGGAGGCGGCGCTCCAGCCGCTCGACCTCGCGGGCGATCGACACGCTCATCACCTTGTCGATGCGCGTCTGCAAGCCGGCGAAGGAGCGCGACTGCGTCTCGAACGAGCGCTTCCACTCGCGCATCGCCGCGACGAACAGCGCCGCCATCGAATAGGTCGGCTTGGCCGACAGCGCCCGATAGAGCTCGTCGATCGACTGCCCCGACCAGAACGCCTGCTCGAAACGGTCCATCGCGCGCTTGGCGCGGGCGAACAGAAAACTCTTGTCGATGGCGATGGCCCACACCCACACGGAGCAGAACAGGAGCCCGAGCATCACGCCCTTGACGACCCAGTGCGCCTGCCAGAACAGGGCGATCAACGAAACATCGGCGGACGCCAGCGGCAGGGCTGACTGCGCCACCTCGGCCGGATTCATGGGCGATATCCTCTCAACGCGACGGTCCCCTGCACAGGATGCGGTCGGTCTCCCCGTCACGGATCGCAGGCGCCTGCAAACGGCACCCGAACCCACTGTCATGCCACGAGGAAAAGCAGCCTGAGCCGCGGGCCGGCTATCCCCCGCCAACGTGTCAAAACGAGGGCCACAGCCGACCCCGTGCCCCTCTACCAAACGCGACGCATGGTTAAGGAGCCGTTACCGCGAGGCCGGCACGGCGCATAAAAACGTGATTCTGGCAGGCGTTAGGTTTCCCTTCCGCTTCCCCGCGTGGCGGAGAGGCGTGGGCCGAGGCCGTTACGAGGCGGCCGCGCCGGTCGTCTTGCCGGTCGTCTTGCCGCCCGTCTTGCCGCCGGCCCCCTCCGCCGCCGGGTGCAGCGCGCGGAAGCCGATGGCGATCCGGTTCCAGGCGTTGATGGCGCAGATCAGGAGCGTCAGCTTGACCTGCTCGTCGGGGGCGAACTGCGCCGCCATCTCCTCGTAGTCGGCATCGGGGGCGTGGGTCTCGGACACCAGCGTCAGGCTTTCGGTCCAGGCGAGCGCGGCGCGCTCGCGGGCGGTGTAGAGCGGCGACTCGCGCCAGGCGTCGAGCAGGTAGAGCCGCTCCTCGCTCTCGCCGGCGGCGCGGGCGTCGCGCGAATGCATGTGCAGGCAGAAGGCGCAGCCGTTGATCTGCGAGGCGCGCATCTTGACCAGCTCGATCAGGCTGTGTTCGAGGCCGCTGGAGCGCACCTGCTTCTCCAGCTCGTACATGCCCTTCATGACCTGCGGAGCGGCGGCGGCATAATCGAGGCGCGGTTTCATCGGCGTGTTCCTTGTCTATTCAGAATTGTTATTCTCCTGACGCGTTTTCTTCACGCGAACCGGTACCCACTTCGCTTGAAAACGCTATGGCGTTGTGCGCCCGCCGCCGCAGCCGATGCAAGCCGCAAAAAAAACGCCCGCCTGCGGGGTGCGCAGGCGGGCGGCTGGGGTCGTGTCGCGAGCGTTACGGCTGCGGCTGGTCCGACGGCGGCGTCGGGCGGGTGCGCCGCTCGGCCATGAACTGGTCGAACTCGGCCTTGTCCTTGGCGTGGCGCAGGCGGTCGAGAAAGTCCTTGAACTCGGACTGCTCCTCCTCGAGCCGGCGCAGCGTCTCCATGCGGTACTCGTCGAAGGCATGGTTGCCGCTCGAGGGCGGGCCGCCGAAACCGCCGAAGCTGAAGCCGCGGCCTTCCATGCGGGCGCGCATCCGCTCCATCTTGCGTTCCATCTTCGCGGCCCACCGGCCGCCGTCATATCGGCTCATGCACGTCATTTTCCGGCTCCATAGGGTGAAAAACAGAAGGGCGAGCCCGATCGGCCACCAGACGATGAAGGCCAGCACCGTGAGCACGATCCAGCCGGGGTGCCAGGGCGACTCGAAAAACCGGGGGCGGCGGGCCCACGCGGGCGGGCCTCGGTCATACTCTGCGGTGTGTGACATGCTCCTCTCCATCGACATGGGGCCTTCGAAGTGGCGGGCCCGGCTGGCCCGTTGTGAATGTAAATAACATTTACATAGTTAGGCGGTCCTGGTCTGTTGTCAAGCGCAAACCGGCGGAACCGGTAGATTTTTGTGACGCGGCCTTTTAACGCGCGCCGGGCGCGGCGGTTGCATGGGTCGGGAAGCCGAGCCCGCGCAGATAGATCAGCACGCCCGCCTCCAGCAGCTCGTCGGGCGTCATCGGCAATTTACGGCGCGCCGCATCGCCGCGGCCGAACAGCGAGGCGATGCCGTGCGACATCGACCAGATGTGCAGCGCCATCATCATCGCCGGCGGGCGCGGCTCGCCCGGCGGGGTCAGCGCCGCGAGCCGCTCGGCGGCGGCGCGGATCACCGCAAAAGCCCGCTCGCCGGCCAGCGCCAGGCCCGGATGAGCCGTTGGCGACAGGCCGGATTCGAACATCGCCGAGTAGGACGCCGGCTCGTCGCGGGCGAAGGCGAGATAGGCCCGGCCAAGCCGCTCGAAGGCGGTGGCGGTATCGGGCCGGCCGTCGTCCCAGGCCGCCGCCAGACGCGCCTCGAACTGCTCGAAGCCGCGCTCGGCGATGCTGGCCAGGAGGTCGTCGCGGTCGCGGAAATGCCGGTACGGCGCGGCCGGGCTGACGCCGGCCGAGCGCGCCGCCTCGGCGAAGGTAAAGCCCGCCGGCCCCTTCTGCGCGATCAGGTCGAGCGCCGCCTGCACCAGGGCCTCCTTGAGGTTGCCGTGATGGTAGCCGCGCGACGGTCCGCCGCGATGTTTACCCCAACTCATGTGAAAAGGTCTTACATCAATCGCACGGCCGCGTCATCCGCGCTCAGATACGGGAGCGGTCGGCGGCCATGGCCAGCCGCAGCGGCTTCGGGATCGGCCGGGCGCGGCCGCCGGAGACGAACGCCACCCGCACGCTGGCCGTGACCAGCACCTCGGCGCCGCGCCGCACCTCCTGATCCAGCGTGATCGAGGCGCCCTTCACTTCGCCCGGAACCGTGACGACCTCGAGCATGTCGTCCAGAACGGCGAACTTCATAAAATCGATTGTCATCGAACGGACGACGAAGGCAAAGCCCGGGGCGTCCTCGCGGGCTTGTTCGAGGAGTTCCTGCTGATTCGTCCCGAGCAGCCGCAGGTAGTTGGTCCTGCCCCGTTCCATGAAGCGCAGGAAACTGGCGTGATAAACGATCTGGCCGGCGTCGGTGTCTTCGAGATAGACGCGAACCTGCATGTGATGGCGGCCGTCGCGAACCTCGCCATCAAGGAGCGTTGTCACGGCAATTCCTCTCGCTGCGCTTCGGGGGCTGATGTCCTCGCACAAAGGCATGTTCCCCAGCAAGCGCAGCGTATCCCGGAGGAACGGGCGACGCCGGCACGCGTTGGTATATCGGGAGACCGATGAGTATCCGCATCGGAGGACAGCATGACCGTGATCGACAGCGCGACGGCGGACCGTGACGTCGACCCCCTCTCACCTGGAACGACGCATGCCCCAGTGATCCTGCTGGTGGAAGACGAAGCTTTGCTACGCGTGGTGACAGCCGATCGGCTGCGCGACTGCGGCTATGCCGTGCTCGAAGCGGCCGATGCGGACGAGGCGATGGAGACGCTTCAGGGCATGGTGCACGTCGATGCCGTTCTGTCGGACGTCAGGATGACCGGCGAGCACAACGGTGTTGCACTCGCCCGCTGGATCAAGGCGCGCGACGCCGATCTTCTGGTCATTCTGGTGTCGGGAGACGAGCGGCCGCCAGACATAAGGCCCGGCGAGATCGAGGCGTTCTTCGCCAAGCCATACGATGTCAGCGAGGTCGCGGACTACGTCGCTTCGCGCCTTGGCAATTGACGCGCGGTCAGGTGCGATGCCCGGAACCGGCACCGGGCCTG
>JBDHSY010000001.1:0-76156 GCA_039808405.1 Xanthobacteraceae bacterium | reverse complement strand
TGGCGCACCCGACACGATTCGAACGTGTGGCCTTTGCCTTCGGAGCTAGAAACGCAACGCTACTCCATGCTGCGCCAGCCTTCGCCAAAGTCCGATAAGTCGTTGTGATTTATTGGTTTTATTGACAAAGAGGGGTCGCCAAGCTACTCTAATAGCCGCCAACGTTTTCGATCTTCTGGTGAGTTTTTGGTGAGTTTTTTTGGACCCCTCTGGCGAGGTGAACATGCCGAAATTAACGAAAATCGTCGTCGACAGGGCGCTGCCGCGCGACAGCCAGTACACGCTCTGGTGCAGCGAGCTTAAAGGCTTCGGGGTCTTCGTGCTGCCGTCTGGCACTCGTACATACTTCGTGGACTACCGAAACGCCAACAATGTTCGTCGGCGTATGAAGCTCGGTCGCCATGGTGTCATTACCGCTGAACAGGCCCGCACACTCGCCATCCAGGCATTAGCGGACGTCGCCAAGGGCAATGACCCTCTGGAGAACCGGAACAGCGCTCGCAAGGCGATCACGGTGAAGGAACTGTGCGAGCTTTATATCAAGGAACTCGATGAGGGCCGGATTCTCGGCAAGGGCGGCCGACCGAAGAAGGCGACCACCAAGGTTACCGACCTTGGCCGCATCAATCGGCATATCATTCCGCTGATCGGCAGGACTCAGGTGACGCATCTGACCAAAGCCGATGTGACCGCCATGATGAAGGATATCATGGCGGGGAAGACGCGCCTTAGCGAAAAGACAGGCAATCTGCGTGGCAGGTCGGTCGTGCGCGGCGGCCATGGGGCGGCCAGCCGCACCGTTGGCTTGCTCGGCGGCATTCTCACCTATGCGCGCGACGAACTGGGGATTATCGAAATCAATCCCGCCCATGGGGTGCGTAAACCCAAGGATGCCGTGAAAACTCGCCGCCTGAACGAAGGCGAGTATCGAGCGCTGGGCCGCATCCTGAACGAGGCGGCGTTAGACGATCGCTATACGCGGACCACGGAGATCGTCCGGTTGCTCGCCCTGACGGGTTGTCGGCGCAGTGAGATTATCGGGGTTCGCTGGACAGAGATCGATACCGCCGGCAGCGCTTTCCGTCTGGACGACACCAAGGAGGGGCAGTCCGTCCGTCCGATCGGTCTCCCGGCATTGGAGTATTTTGATGATCGGCGCGCAGAGGGCGCCGAAGACGATAGCCTCTATGCCTTCCCAGGCCGGGACGACGAGAAGGCGTTCGGTAGCTTTCCGCGACATTGGGAGAAAATATTCCAAGGCACGGAACTGGAGGGTGTCACGGCCCACGTCCTCCGGCACAGCTTCGCCAGCATGGCCAATGATCTTGGCTTCACCGAGATCACGATCGCCGCGCTCCTCGGTCACGCGCCCAACTCGATCACAAGCCGGTATGTGCATACGCTGGATGCGGCTCTTGTCATGGCGGCGGACACCGTGTCGGGTTACATTCAGGCGCTCCTCGAGGGTGCGGAATTGTCCCACACGCATTACGCGCTTGATCGCGGTTCCCGAAAGGCGGCGCTAGCCAGATTCCTCGCACCTCGCGATGATGCTGAACGCTTGGCGGCGTAACTCCGTCCGTTCGCAATTTCCGGTTCCCCTGGCTCCCACTGGTAGCTGGGGGAACGTTGCCGCAGGATATGGATCGGATAGACAGTCCATTTATCCGGACTTAGATTTGGACTGTCGTTCAGGAGGCCTCACGCCCACTCTGTCGACAAAAGAAAAGGCCCGCCTTACAGCGGGCCTTAAATATCCTTAGACGATGAGGGGGGGCGTTAGCCCGCATTCTCAAAGCCGATGGACCTTATATAGGGGTAGTGACGCCACCGTCAATACCACGCTGGCAGGACACTAAAATTGCCCTTCACTCAGGATGAGCTTCACGAGCTGCCCACCGTTATCTCTGCGCCCCGCTTCGCCACCTACTTGCAGGCTGTGGGCAACGACCGCGAGAAGGCTCTCGCACTCTATGAGTGGAACCTGGACCTTTCGTCGGCCCTGATCGTCCCGCTCCAGGTGTGTGAAGTGGCGGTTCGTAATGGAATCGCCGAAGCGATCGAGCACGTCCACGGCGCGAACTGGCCGTGGAACAATGGCTTTATCCGAAGTCTGCCGCGTCCGAAAAGCAAGTTCCGATATAACCCGGCGAATGACCTTCAATCCTGCGCAGCATCCTTGCCCACGACCGGAAAAATCATCGCTGAGCTCAAATTTGCGTTCTGGGAGAATATCTTCACCGTTGGCCAGGACAGCCGCATCTGGAATGCGCACTTTCGTATCTGCTTCCCCGGTGCGCCGCTAGCTCAGCCGATTCCGCAATGTCGAGCCACGGCTTATGCGGACCTCCAGATCATTCGACGTTTGCGGAATCGAATCGCTCATCACGAGCCCATCTTCAGCCGCAACATCGCCGACGACTATCAACGGATTCATGACATGATCGCGTGGCGCAGCCAGGTGGCTGCGGCGTGGATGGATCGAAAGCAGGCAGTCCTTACTTTGCTCGCGGTGAAGCCATGACCGGGAAGTTCTCTCCATTTGTTATCAAGGCGCTGGTCGACACCATTACGGGCGGCTCCGGAAACGACAACACGCCGGCGATCGGAATCTATCGCTCGGGTCCAAAAATCGAGCAGTTCTTTCTCGATTGCGGCCTCGACATGCGCATCGGCTCAAACTCGCGTGTGCCGGCCACGACGGATTTTTTGCGCCGGACGGCCAATCATCATGACGGCAATGGCGATACCTATATCACCCGGATCATCGAGAAGGTGTGCGATCCCCGCGAATATCTGGCGGAGCCTGACAAAGCCACCGCTGTCCGCGAGCATCTCAACAAGGCGCTGGCGCCAGAGGGACTGTCCGTCGTCATCGTTGGCGGGAAAGCCATTCTGACGGAACGGCAAGGGTCTGGCGGGATTGTCGAGCCTTTCATCAAGAAGGTGGCGACGCTGGATTTTGATACCGTCCAGATGGAGATCGCCCGTGCCCTCCCAAACCTGGAGAGCGACCCGGAAGACGCGGTAACGGCAGCTTGCTCGCTGATCGAAGCGGTGTGCCGATCGATCCTTGTCGAACTCAAGATGCCGCTGCCGCCGAAGAAGGACATCGATGGGCTGATCCGCGCCGTTCAGAGCCCGTTGGGCTTGTCGCCGGGTCGATCGGATCTTCCACCCGAGGTAGAAGCCGACATCCGCCAAACGCTTAGCGGTCTCACCTCCGTTGCCAAGGGTATTGGCGCGTTGCGGACGCACGGTGGGGATGCGCATGGGCGCGAGAAGGGCTTTCGCCGCATCGACGCTCGGATTGCACGTCTTGCGATCAATGCGGCGAGTACGCTGGCTCTGTTTCTGATCGAAACGTGGGAACGCCAGGAGCACCGCACCTTACCTCAACATGCTGAGGCATCCTGACGCCCTCAATCCATCTGAGAAAAGGGTAAGCTAGAGTTACCACGCGATCATTGCAGAACCGCTTGGGAATGTCGCCGAGAGGCGCAGATCCGCGATCCCGGGGTCAAGCGGCTCTGCGACGAGACCATCAAATCGCAGCGCCAGGAGATCGATGAAATGAAGGGCATTCTCGTCCGAATCTAGCCGGGCACGTTGCCGCACGAACGGTGTTGCGCGAGCACTCACACTCCCTTGGAAGCTTATCGTGAGGGATGCACACGCGCTGTGCGTATAGCCATTGTGCAGGGAAGACGGAGAAAATGATGAAGCCCTTTGTTCTTCCGATTGCCGCTCTCGCGCTGATTCCGACGCTCTCGCTCGGGCAAGGCTAAGATACCGGCAGGTGATTCCAGATTATGATTGGAAATGGCCAACAGGCGCATAACATTGGCGGATGAGGAAAATCTTTTCTTCGCCTGCCGGCTGTTGTCCCGTGGAATAGATCTGGTTTCGGTCGTCCAGGCACTTGTCGTGGCAGAATATCTCAGCTTCAGCGCGGCGGCGAGCGCGCTCGGCGTTCGACAATCGGGTGTCAGCAAGCGCATCAGGATGCTGGAAGAAAATCTCGGAGTAACCTTGTTTGAGCGAGGTCCGCGTGGCGTACGCACAACACTCGCCGGCGAGTCTTTTCTCACGCACGCCCGGTGTGTGATGCTCCAATTTGATAGCGTAATTGCTTCTGCGCGCCAGGCCGGACGGGGCGAACAGGGAACGTTGCGCATTGGCGTGTTCACGTCATTGGCTGGCGGCTTTCTGCGCGATCTGGTCCTTGAGTTTCGAAACGCTCATCCGCTGGTGCGCATCGATATTCGAGAGGGCGATCGCCGTGTTCATATCAGCGAGGTTCGGCGCCATTCCCTCGATGTGGTGATAGCGACCGGGAATGCCGAGGTGATCGGTTGCGACACCGCTGAGCTTTGGCAGGAACGAGTGCATGTAGCGTTGCCGCAGGGTCATCCGCTTGCCGAACGTTTGGAGCTGCATTGGTCAGACATTCGCGATGAACAGTTCATGGTTTCGGAATACCCTCCTGGGCCGGAAGTCCATGACTATGTCGTGAGGCGGATTGCTGATTACAGCCATTATCCGGTGATCGAGCGACGCGGGGTTCAGCAAGAAATGCTGATGAGCATGGTCGGCATGGGATTTGGGATCAGCCTTGTTTCGGAAGGCTGGATCGCCCTTGGCATTCCGGGGGTTGTGATGCGGCCGCTCGTCGAAGAAGCTGATATCGTGCCATTCAGCGCGATCTGGTCGCCCGACAACGACAATCCGGTGCTGCGGCGCTTTATCAGCACGGCACATGTCATGGCCGGACGCTCGCGGCGCGGAACGTCGGACTGGGCAAGCATCGACGTGTCCGATCCGCAGGAGGTTGATGAGCCGTTCGCGCCGCATGACGACGGCAATCACTCGGAAAGGAGCAGACATGACACAAGGTAGGACAGTCTTCATCGTGCTAGTCGCGCTGATCGTCGGGTTTGGAGCAGGCTTTGTTCTCCGCCCGATTTTCCTGCCCGCCGGTCTGGTGGCTGCCGGAGTATCTGTCCCCACTCCGGCCATGACGGAGCCTCGGGGCACGCAATATTTCAGGGCGCACCTCGATGAAGCCCGCGAGATTGTCGAGCAGTGCCAGACTGGCGCGGTGCGCGGCGGTGAGTGCGCCACTGCCGAGACTGCTGTCGTGGAGGCCGAAGGCAAGGAGCGCTTCGGGAAATTCATGGGCAATTGATCGTGCACTATTCGCTGGTCCGTCTCGGTGGGCGGCCCTTCGAATGTAGGGGCGCGTGGTTCTAATCCTCCGTCCGCCGTAACTTCAGGAACGCCCGATCGGTCGCCATGAACCGCGCGATCATCGGCGCGATGAGTTTTGAAGGCTCGATCGATCCCGCGCTTTCCTCCGTCTCGGCCGCCAGGATCTCGGCATAGCGGGTGAGATCCCGGTAGGTGGCGGCGGGCAGTTCGATCGTGATCTTCACCGGCCGTTCCTCGACCAGCGGACCCAGCTTGAGTTTGGTCATCGCCCGGACCTCCAGGCCGGCATCAAGATGTCGCGCGCGACCAGCACGCGGACTGGATAGCCGGGACGGATGGTGAGCGTGGGCTGGATGTTGAGCTGGCGACGGACGATCTCCTGCCCGGCCTGATTGAACGTATCCTGCCCGCCATCACGGATGGCGCGGGCGATTTCATCGTTGGTGTCCGACCCCATTTCAGCGCCGATACTGAGCAGGGTCGAGAGCGCGGCGGCGCGGGCGATCCCGCCCCAATGCTGGTTCACCCGGTCTTCGAGACCAGCATAGCCTGCGGCGTCGCCCGCTGGCTGCCGGTCGAGAATGATCGAGCGGCCGTCGGGCAGGATAAGACGGCTCCAGGCGAGGAGGATGCGGCGCTGGCCGTAAGCGACCTGGCTGTCATAGTCGCCGATCAACCGAGAGCCTTGCGGGATGAGCAATATCCGTCCGGTCGGGCTGTCATAGACATTCTGCGTTACCTGAGCCGTGACCTGCCCCGGTAGGTCGGAACTGATGCCGGTGATCAGGGCCGCAGCGATGATGTTCCCCGCCTGGACGATGTTGGGCGAGATCGGATCGGTCAGCCGCCCGGCGTTAAGCGTGCGGCTCTCCGGCCCGCGCTCGACAAATTCCTGTTTCGACCGCTGCATATTGGGGCCGTCCGGCGGAGCCGACGCGGGCGGAATAGCCGCGGAGTTCAAGGCTGCGAGATCGAGACCGGAAAGCGGCGGCATCGACGCGCCTTGTCCAGCGATCGCAGCGGCGCTCTGTCCGCCAAGGAACAACCGGCTTGCTATTGCAGCCTCGCGCTCCTGCACCGCGCGCTGCCGGGCCTGCTCCTCGGGTGTCGGGCCGCTATTAGGCTGAGCAGCACCGGCGCCGATCGGCGGGACCGTCACCATTTCCCCGCGTTGTTGCGCCGAGACGATCGGACCCCCAAGGTCGCCGGGGAGTGGCGCTCCCAGCGGCGGAACGCCAGATGGCAGGGCGGAATAGTCTTGCGGACCACTCGTTACTCGTTCGGTCACGGCGCGATTGTCGGTGTTGTAGAGTTCGGCGGGCGGTTTGGCATCGCGGCTCTGAAGCGCAAATGTCAGGGCGCCACCCACAGCCAGCGCGCCGAGACCGCCAATGCCGGCGATGACCTTGCGCGACAGGCGCATCACGCGCGGGGTCTCACCGCGCAGACGAAATCCGGCGGGATCGGCAGGCGCTGGCGCCGCCGAAGCTGCTGCTGCCGGCGCCGGGCGCTCCTCCTTCTCCCTTTCCGGGGCTTCGCCGGCCGCGCTCATCGCCGTGCCCTGCCATTGCGACGGGCGTCATCGCGGACGATGCGCACGGTCTGCTGGGGATGTTCGCCCAGGCGCAGTTCGGCGGCGGCGAACAGGCGGTCGACCACGATATAGCGCTCGCGCACCCGGTAATTGACCAGTTCGCCGCCGCCATTCGGGCCGATCACGAACAGGGGCGGCATCTCGCCCTGGCCGATCCCGGAGGGAAATTCGATGAACACCTGGGCGCTGTCGTCGAACGCACGCACCGGACGCCATGGCGCATTGTCGCCTTCGATGCGGTAACGAAAGTTGAGCCGGGCGACATCGATGCCGGCGGCGATGGGCGCTGATCCCGCCGCTGCCGCATTCTGGCCGCGCAGCGCGATCAGACGGTCCTGCGGATATTGCCAGGATACCGACGCCATCCATGTCCGCTGCGTGGCGCGCAGCTCCAGATGATAGGTGCGCCGATCGGTATTGATGATGAGATTGGTGGTGAGGTCGGGCCGCGTCGGCTTGACCAGGATATGCACCCGGCTGCTTTCGCCCGAGCCACTGACGGTGTCGCCGATGATCCAGCGCACGGTATCGCCCGCCGCCACTGGTCCGGGCCCCACGAGTTGCTCGCCTTCCTGGAGGGCAATGTCCGTCACCTGGCCGGGCGCGGTATAAACCTGATAAAGCGCGCCCTCGGTCCAGGGATAGAGCTGGATGGCGTTGATGAACCCGTCGCGGACGGGCTGGATGCGCGCGGCGGCGTTGGCCTGGCTGACCCGCGCGGAGGGATCAGCCGGTTCAGGCGGATCGCGCCGTTCCTCGACCGGCATCAACTGGCCGGGCAACGGCAGCGGTTCGGCGATCGTGACGATCTCGACCGGCGCGGGCGCCTCGGGTGTGAGCGTTGCTGCGATGGCGGGCGCATCATCATAGCGGATCGCGGGCGGTTTAGCCGAGGTCGTGGCGCAGCCCGCCAGCGTCGATGCGGAGATCAGCAAAGCCGGACCTACGGATTTACGGAAATGCGTGCCTAGGATGATCTTCATTGGCCCAGCTCCTTCGACCAGTTGATGGCCGTGACGAACACGCCCAGCGGATTCTTGCGCAGCCGCTCGGGATCGCGCGGCGGCTGGATGACGATGGTGAGGATGGCCGACCAGCGTTCCGTGCCGGCGAGCTGACCGTCCTGATAGCGGCGCTCGGTCCAGGCGATGCGGAAGCTGTCCGGAGAGGCGCGAATGACGCTGGAGACGTCGATTGCGGCCTGCACCCGTCCGACATTGGCGAAGGGGTCGTTGGTGCGGGCGTAATCATTGAGCGCCAGCGCGCCGCGATCCGTGGTGAAGTCATAGGCGCGCAGCCAGTTCTGGCGGACGATCACCGGATCGGCCGGCACGCTGCGGACCTGTTCGACGAACCGCGCCAGGTGAAAGGCGATCTGGGGATCGGTCGGGCGATACCCCGCTTCGGCGGGCGCAACGGTCTGCGCGACGCCGAGCTTGTCGACCTCGACCACCCAGGGAACGATCGTGCCGCGCGCGCCCTGAACCACGAGGCCTGCGGCGAGTCCGCCCGACATGGCGAGCGTGGCGAAAAAGGCGAGCCGCCAGTTCCTGGCCTGGACACGGGCGGAACCGATGCGATCGTCCCAGGCCTGCGCGGCACGCTGATAGGGCGTCTCGGGTTCGGGGGTCTTGCCGTAGCGGGTCGAGGGGCGTTTGAACATTTTTCCGTCAGTCCTTCTGGCTGAGATCGGGCGAGGAACCGCCGCCGCCGCGATCGCCGGAGCGTACGGCGTGGGTGACGGACGACACGCCCCGGTTCATCGCTTGTTGGCGCTTCATCGATTGCGCCCAGGCTGGAGGGGCGCTGGCGGTGGATGTCGCACTGCCTGCCGTCGCAGCCGCAGTCGGTGCTGTGGCGCCTGACCCGCCGCTGATCGTGCCGCCTGTGGCCGTGAATCCGGCGCGGGCGCCGGACCTGAAGTTGGATTTCATGGCGTCGCCGACCTTGGCGGCGGCTTTCTTCAACGGGGATGTGGCGGCGTTGACCGCGCCGCCGACCACCGTCTTGCCGACAGCGGACATGCCGCCGGCGACGGCGCTGCCGCCGCTCTTGCCGAGCGAGCCGAGGCTATAGGCGCTGGCGGCCGCGCCTGACGCATGAGCGCCACCACGCGCCGCCGCCGCGCCGGCCTTGACGCCGCCGCCGACGGCCGAAGCCGCGCCACCCATCGCCATGCGCGCGCCCATGCCGCCCGCCATCGCCGCGCCGCCGACCGCAAGCGCGGTCCCGACCGCCGCGCCCGCGCCAAGCTGGGGCGCGCCGGAGACCAGGCCGGTGGCGATGCCGGGGCCGAAGATGCCGAGGCCAAGCAGCGCCAGCGCCGCGAGCGCCACGGACATGGCTTCCTCGGCGGTGGGCGTGCCGCTGAATGCGGTCGTGAACTCGGCGAACAGGCCGGTGCCAATACCGACGATGACGGCGAGCACGAGGACCTTGACGCCGGACGCCACGACATTGCCGAGCACCTTCTCGGCAAGGAAGGCGGTCTTGTTGAACAGGGCGAAGGGCAGCAGCACGAAGCCGGCCAGCGTCACCAGCTTGAACTCGATCAACGTCACGAAGAGTTGCACGGCGAGGATGAAGAAGGCGATGAGGATGACCACCCAGGCGATCAGCAGCACCGCGATCTGGATGAAGTTGGCGAAGAAGCTGCGGAACCCCATGAGATCACCGATGGCGTCGAGCAGCGGTTCGCCGGCATCGAAGCCGGTTGCGGCGACGCTGCCGGGCTTCATGAAGTCGGCGAGGCTGATGCTGGCGCCGCTGGCCTTCAGGCCGAGCCCGGCGAAGCTGTCGAACACGATGCCCGCGAGCGCGGAGAAATTGCCGATGATGAAGGCGAAGAAACCGACATAGAGCACTTTCTTGACCAGCCGGTGCATGACGTCTTCATCGGCGCCCCAGGCCCAGAACAGGCCGGCGAGCGTGATATCGATGACGATGAGAGTGGTGGTGAGAAAGGCGACTTCACCGCCGAGCAGCCCGAATCCGCTATCGATGTAGCTGTTGAAGGTGTCGAGGAAGCGGTTGATGACGCCGACGTCGTTCATGTCAGCGGCCCGGCTCGGATGCAGACGCGGCCGCCTTGTCGGCGACCAGATCACTCGCGGGTTCGGGATCAAACCCGTCGTCCGGCGCATCCATGGCTGTTTCGGGATCGCTCTGTCGGTCGACAGGGTCGCGGCCGAGGAAGCGGCGGCGATGATCTTCCCAGGCCGCCTCGCAGCCGGTGTCGGGCATGGTCAGGGTCCGGCAGCGGTCCAGCTCGGCGCGCAGCGGATCGGCGCCGATCGCCTCGATCCGTGGCGGGGCCTTCTGCTCCGGTCGGTCATCGACGGCGATGACGATAGCGGTGGCCAGCAATATGCCAGCGGCCAGCGCTACGCTTGCGATCTTCGCGCTACGGCTCATTCCCATTCTCCCTTTCCGGCCGATGCCCGGCCGCGTCCGATCAGTTGCCGCTGCGCGTCATGAAGCGGCGGAACTGCTCGCGGCCTTGCGCTTCGGCGGCGGCGTCGCGGGCGGATTCGAGCGCCTGCGCGCGGCCCTGCGCGGCGAGAAGCGCCGTGAGGTCCGCGATCTGCTGGGATTGCAAGGCGAGAAGCTGGTTGCCGGCCTGCGCCGCCTGCAATGCGCCGGTCGCCGACTGGCTCGCGCCGACGATGTTCGACATGGCCGTGCGGGCGCCGTCGATATTGCCAACGACGCCGGCCTGGACCTTCAGCGCATCCTCGAACCCGGCGACGCTGGTCTCCCAGCGGTCTTGCGCGCCGTCGACCAGCGCCTGATCGGAGGCATTGAGGTCGATGTTGCGGTAGCGGGTCGAAAACGCCTGCTCGATCTGCTGGACGTCATAGGCGATACGCTGCGCCTGACCGAGAAGCTGCTGGGTCTGGCGGACCTGCGCCTGGAGTTGCTGGAGCGAGGAGAATGGCAGGCTGGCGAGATTCTTCGCATCATTGATCAGCGAGGACGCCTCGTTCTGGAGCGACTGGATCTGATTGTTGATCTGCTGGAGTGAGCGAGCTGCGGTCAGCACATTCTGGGCATAGTTGGTGGGATCATAGACAATCCCACCAAAGCCGAATTGTGCGCTGGCGGGGGCCGAGACGCCGGCAACGGCAAGCAGGGCGACGCCGGCGATCATCGCGCGGCGCAACTGAAAACGGGTCATGGCTCATACTCCGGGGCTGCGGGGGAAAGGAGATCGGCGGCCCATTCGAGGCCGCGAATGCGCAGCCAGGCGGCGGCGAAGCCGTCGCGGCCCTGCTCGGCGATCAGATCGGCGATGCGCGCCTGATCCGTCTTCGACGAGGCGGCGGTGAAGGCGAGCGCGACATCGCCCAAGCCAAGATCGAACAGCCGGTTGCCGCGCCGCGACTGGCAATAATAATCGCGCTTGGGGGTGGCGCGGCTCAGAATCTCGATCTGGCGGTCGTTCAAGCCGAACCGCCGGTAGATGGCGGTGATCTGCGGTTCGATCGCGCGTTCATTGGGCAGGAAGATGCGGGTCGGGCAACTCTCGACGATGGCCGGCGCAATGGTCGACGTTTCGATATCGGCGAGGCTCTGGGTGGCGAAGATGACGCTGGCGTTCTTCTTGCGAAGCGTCTTCAGCCATTCCTTGAGCTGTTGTGCGAAGGCTGGCGAGTCCAGCACCAGCCAGCCCTCGTCGATGATGATCAGGGTCGGCGAGCCATCGAGCCGGCCTTCGATCCGGTGGAACAGATAGGAGAGCACGGCGGGCGCGGCCCCGGTTCCGGTCAGACCCTCGGTCTCGAACGCCTGGACATCGGCATCGCCGAGATGTTCGGATTCCGCATCGAGCAACTGGCCGTAAGGTCCGCCAACGCAATAGGGGCCGAGCGCCTGCTTCAACTGTTGCTGCTGGAGGAGGACGGCAAGGCCGGTCAGCGTGCGCTCGGCGACCGGCGCGGATGCCAGCGACCCCAGCGCCGACCAGAGATAGTCCTTCACCTGGGGATCGACCGTCACGCCTTCGGCGGTCAGGATGGCGGCGAGCCATTCGGACGCCCAATTACGTTCGGCGGGATCGTCGATCCGCGCGAGCGGTTGCAGGAAGACGCTGGCCGCCGCAGTGGTCCCAGTATCCTTGCCGTACAAGCTGCCGCCGAGATCCTGCCAGTCGCCGCCCATCGCCAGCGCCGCGACGCGGATCGAGCCGCCAAAGTCGAACGCGAACACCTGGCCGCGTTCGTAGCGGCGGAACTGCATGGCGATCAGCGCCAGCAGCACCGATTTGCCCGCGCCGGTCGGGCCGACGATCAGCGTGTGGCCGACGTCGCCGACATGCAGCGAGAAACGGAACGGCGTCGATCCTTCTGTCTTGGCGAAGAACAAGGGCGGCGCGTCGAAATGCTCATCGCGCTCCGGCCCTGCCCAGACGGCCGACAGCGGGATCATATGCGCGAGGTTCAAGGTACTGATCGGTGGCTGCCGGACATTGGCGTAGACATGGCCGGGCAAGCTGCCCATCCACGCCTCGATTGCGTTGACGCCCTCGGCGATACAGGTGAAGTCGCGGCCCTGGATGACCTTCTCGACCAGCCGCAGCTTCTCGGCGGCGACGCCGGGATCGGTATCCCACACCGTGACGGTGGCGGTGACATAGGCCTGGCCGACATCGTCGGCGCCCAGCTCCTGCAAGGCGGCATCGGCGTCGGCGGCCTTGTTCGACGCGTCGCTGTCCACCAGCGTCGACGCTTCATTGGTCATCACCTCGCGCAGGATCGCCGCCACGCTCTTGCGCTTGGCGAACCATTGCCGCCGGATGCGGGTGAGCAGTTTCGTGGCGTCGGTCTTGTCGAGCATCACCGCGCGCGTCGCCCAGCGATAGGGGAAGGCCAGCCGGTTCAGTTCGTCGAGCAGGCCCGGCCAGGTCATCGATGGAAAACCGGTGATGGTCAGCGTGCGTAAGTGATGATCGCCCAGGCGCGGTTCGAGGCCGCCGGTCAGCGGTTCGTCGGCCAGCAGCGCGTCGAGATGCATCGGGGTCTCGGGCACCCGCACGCGCTGGCGACGGGTCGAGATCGTCGAATGCAGATAGGTCAGCGTCTCGCCGTCATCCAGCCAGCGGACCTCGGGCACGAACCCGTCGACCAGTTGCAGCACGCGGTCGGTGCGATCGGCGAAGCTGGAGACCAGCTCCCAGGGATCGACGCCTTTTTGCGTACGGCCCTCATAGAGCCAGCTTTCCGCGCGCGCCGCGTCTTCGGCGGGCGGCATCCACAGCAGGGTGAGATAATAACCGCTCTCATAGTGGCTGCCCTGTTCCTCGAACTGTGCGCGGCGTTCGCGGTCGACCAGGTTTGAGGCGGCGTCAGGAAATGTGCTTTCAGGATAGCCGCCCGCCGGCACGCGCTGCGCCTCGACGAAGATCGCCCAGCCCGATCCCAGACGGCGCAGCGCATTGTTGAGGCGCGAGGTGACGGCGACCAGTTCGGCGGGCGTCGCTGAATCCAGATCGGGACCGCGAAACTTCGCCGTGCGCTGGAAGCTCCCGTCCTTGTTGAGCACAATCCCCTCGGCGACCAGCGCCGCCCAGGGCAGGAAATCCGCCAGATGGCTGGCGCGGCTTCGATATTCGGCAAGGTTCATCATGGGGTGTGGACCTCAGACGCGCAGATAGGCGGGGTAGCGAAGGTGGCGGCGGGCGACGTCGGGGAACTGCGCATCGCGCTTGGCCGCCCACACCACCGCCAGATGGCCGATCAGCCAGAGCACGCCGCCGGCGATCCAGAGCTGGAGGCCGACGCCGATCGCGGCGGCCAGGGTGCCGTTGGCGATGGCGATGGCGCGCGGGGCGCCGCCGAGCAGAATCGGCTCGGTGAGCGCCCGGTGGACAGGGGCGTAGAAGCCCGCGACTTCGCCATCCTCCAGCATCAGATCAGCGCCCCGCCGCCGAAGCTGAAGAAGGACAGGAAGAAGCTCGACGCGGCGAAGGCGATCGACAGGCCGAACACGATCTGGATCAGCTTGCGGAAGCCGCCGCCGGAATCGCCAAACGCAAGCGTCAGGCCGGTGACGATGATCACGATCACGGCGATGATCTTCGCCACCGGCCCTTCGATCGATTCGAGGATGGACTGGAGTGGGGCTTCCCAGGGCATCGACGAACCGGAGGCGCGCGCCGGGGCCGACAGGGTCACGGCCACGACGCACGCCAATGCGCCAGCGGCGACCTGCCGGCGCATATGCGAGATGGCGGCGATCGGCCGCCAAACGTTGGATGTCGGGTTCACTGGCTTTCTCCTGCTGAAAGAACGGTCGCCGCTGGCGCCGCCGATACGGGTGAAGGGCATGGGAGGTGGGTGAGCGCGAAGTCGCCGTCCGGGCCGAGACCATCGACGCGCGCGAGTTCGGCCAGGCGGCGTTCCGATCCGCGCCCGGCCAGCACCGCCACCATGTCGATGGTCTCGCCGATCAGCGCGCGCGGCACGGTCACGACCGCTTCCTGGATGAGCTGTTCCATCCGGCGCAGCGCGCCCAGTGCCGAGCCAGCATGGATGGTGCCGATCCCGCCCGGATGGCCGGTGCCCCAGGCTTTGAGAAGGTCGAGTGCCTCGGCGCCGCGCACCTCACCGATGGGGATGCGATCGGGGCGCAGGCGCAACGAGGAACGGACAAGATCCGAGAGCGAAGCGACGCCGTCCTTGGTGCGCAGCGCGACCAGATTGGGGGAGGCGCATTGCAGTTCGCGAGTGTCCTCGATCAGGACGACGCGATCAGCGGTCTTCGCCACCTCGGCCAGCAGCGCATTGGTGAGCGTGGTCTTGCCGGTTGAGGTGCCGCCCGCGACCAGGATATTGCTGCGATCGGCAACGCCCTTCCTGAGCACCGCCGCCTGCAAGCGCGACATGATCCCCGCTTGGGCATAGTCGTCGAGCGTGAAAATCGCGACGGCGGGCTTGCGGATCGCGAAGGCGGGCGCGGCGACGACGGGCGGGATCAGCCCCTCGAACCGCTCGCCACTCTCGGGCAGTTCCGCCGAAACGCGCGGATTACGCGCATGGACATCGACGCCGACATGATGTGCGACCAGGCGGACGATGCGTTCGCCGTCCGCGGCCGACAGACGTTCGCCCGTGTCGGCCAGGCCCTCACCGAGCCGGTCGACCCACAGGCGTCCATCGGGATTGAGCATGACTTCGACGATGGCGGGCTCGGCCAGCCAGGCGGCGATTAACGGGCCGAGCGCGGTGCGCAACATGCGCGCGCCGCGAGAATCCGCCTCCGATCCGACCTGTTGATGCTGCACGATCTGTCCCCTGCAAGGACCGCCGGGCGACGCGCGCTGCGATCGGGGACAAGTAAGAGAGACACAAACCCGGTAATCGCAACACTAAAATCAAGCCGTCGTGCTATGGCGTGCAAATAGAAACGATCGGCGAGTTTGGACTATTGCTCGAAATCGCCGGTATCGTGCTCTGGCGTAGATTTGATATCTTCGGATAGTTCACGCGCCAAGCTTGCGCCGGTCTCCATGCGCCGGCCGAGCGACTCGACGAAGCTGCGATAGCGCTCCCGGCCGCTGGCCTGGGCGGCGGCGAAGGCCGTGTCCGGCAAGGGCGGCGTCGTGGTCAGCCAGAAGCGGACAAATAGAGCCATCGCCTCGTTCGAGATCCCGATATGATGCTCGAGCCGGTCGGCCTGCCGCGACAGCCGGTCGAGACGACGGCCGATCGCGGCCTCCAGCCGTTCGGACCCATCGGGTGAAAGGAACGACAACAGCGCGGCTTCGACAATCTGGGTCTGGGCAACGCGTTTTCGTGCCGCATAATCGGCGAGCCGACCGGATAGATCGGCGGGCAGACGAAATGTGTGTTTGATGCGCATGACGGTTCCTTTTTGTCAGAGCTGGATGCCGTCGCCGGGATCGAGGCTGGCCTGGCGCGCGAGGCGCTGCATCCGGCGCTGTGTCGCGGCGTCGCTGTCCGCCGCCTCCATGTCGTCGAATGTGAACTCCTGCCTGGGCGCAGGCGTCTCGCGCACCACCTCCTCATGATCGGGCAGGCCCGGCTCGCGCCGGATATTAGCGTTGGCGGTGTCACTTTGGTTCGCGGTTACGGGCTTTGTTGGTTTTCCGCCTTTACGGTCCGGTCCATTGGAGGCTGCCGGGTCTGCAAGAACCGGGCGCGGCGGCGCTGCCAATGCGGTCCAGTCATCCGGGCGCGGCGTGGTCGTGGCCCGCTGGGTTTTGGGCGCGGGCAACAGGCGTGACGTGAAGCGCCGGTCGGTGAAATAGCGGGCCTTCTTCGCCCGCACTGGCGGCACACCCGCGATCATGACGATCTCATCGTCAGGCGGAAGCTGCATGATCTCGCCCGGCGTCATGAGCTGGCGAGCGGTCTCCGAGCGCGATACCATCAAATGGCCGAGCCATGGCGACAGGCGATGCCCGGCATAGTTCTTCATCGCCCGCATCTCGGTGGCGGTGCCGAGCGCGTCGGACACCCGCTTGGCGGTGCGCTCGTCATTGGTCGCAAAACTGACGCGCACATGGCAATTGTCGAGAATGGCGTTGTTCGGGCCGTAAGCCTTCTCGATCTGGTTGAGCGATTGGGCGATCAGGAACGCCTTCATCCCGTAGCCTGCCATGAACGCCAGCGCGCTCTCGAAGAAGTCGAGCCGCCCCAACGCCGGAAACTCGTCGAGCATCAACAGCAGCCGGTGTCGTCCGTCCTTCGACTTCAGATCTTCGGTCAGGCGGCGACCGATCTGGTTCAGGATCAGGCGGATCAGCGGCTTGGTCCGGCTGATGTCGCTCGGCGGCACCACCAGATAGAGCGAGACCGGATGGGCGCCGTCGACCAGATCGGCGATGCGCCAGTCACATTGCCGGGTCACGGCCGCGACGACGGGATCGCGATAGAGGCCGAGGAACGACATGGCCGTCGACAGCACGCCTGACCGTTCATTCTCCGATTTGTTGAGCAGTTCGCGCGCGGCCGAGGCGACGACGGGGTGGACGCCGGCTTCGCCCAGATGCGGGGTGAGCATCATCGCCTTCAGCGTGGTCTCCATCGGGCGCTTCGGGTCCGACAGGAAGTTGGCGACGCCGGCCAGGGTCTTGTCGGGTTCGGCGTAGAGGACATGCAGGATCGTGCCGACCAACAATGCATGGGAGGTCTTTTCCCAATGGTTGCGCTTTTCGAGACTGCCTTCCGGATCGACCAGCACGTCGGCGACATTCTGGACGTCGCGCACCTCCCATTCGCCGCGCCGCACTTCGAGCAGCGGATTGTAGGCGGCCGACGATGCATTGGTCGGATCGAACAGGAGCACCTTGCCGAACCGGCTACGGAACCCGGCGGTCAGGCCCCAGTTCTCGCCCTTGATGTCATGGACGATCGCCGATCCCGGCCAGGTCAGCAGTGATGGCACCACCAGACCGACACCCTTGCCGGATCGGGTCGGCGCGAAACAGAGCACATGCTCGGGGCCATCGTGGCGCAGATATTCACGCTGGAACCGGCCGAGCACCACGCCGTCATCGCCGAGCAGGCCAGCGCCGCGGATTTCCTTGACGCTTGCCCAGCGCGCGGTGCCGAAGGTCTCGGCGTTGCGAACCTCGCGGGCGCGCCACACCGACATGCCGATGGCGACGATGATCGACAGGAAACCGCCCGATACCGCGATATAGGCGCCGCGTTGGAAAATCTCCGGCGCATAGGCGTCGAAGGAAAACCACCACCAGAAGAAGGCGGGCGGCGGATAGACCGGTGTGTCGAAAGCGGTGAACCAGGGCGAACCCAACTGGGGCTGGTGAGCAAGCGCCGCCGCCGTCCATTGCGTCGCTGACCAGATCGACGTCAGCACGATGGCGAACACCACGAGGATCTGGCCCCAGAGGATTTTGGTGGCGGACACGGCCCTTCCTTCCCGGCAAATGCCGTAGAGGTCGGGTGCGGAACTCCGATTTTACAAGATGTTGGCGATGGGGGTCGAAGTAATGGCGGGTTTGGCGCGCAAAAAGAAACGCTCGCGTAGAGCGTGATCTAGGCCTTGGGAGCCCTGCCGATCAGTGTTGGGCGGTTTCGGCAACGCCGAGGCGGGACGCGATGTCATTGAGCCGCTTGTCGCGGGTCCAGAGTCGCAGCCCTGGCGTCAGACGTGTGGCGGCAAGGAGATGTGCATCGATATAGCCGATACCGAGGCTGTAGAGCGGCTGCTGTTCGATGAGGCCCTGAACCTCATCGTCGGAAGCCTGGTTCGCCATCGGCAAATCGCGCAGCGCCGACAGTACCTTATCGCGCTGGCGCAAACTGCCCAGGGCGATCTCGCCTATGATGAAAGGGTGGATGTAAACCAGCCCTGCGTCGAGGCGGCTCGCAAGCAGAGGATCGCCTCGCCGCAGATGATCGACCCAGACCGTGCTGTCGACAAGGATCATTCGACCACAGACCGACGACGGGCGGGGACTTGCAAGTCTGGTTCGCTACCACCAAGCAAGGCAAGACGGCGGGCGCTCTCACGCTCGATAAGTGCCTTGAATGCCTCCCGCACCAGCTGGGACTTTTCCTTCAGGCCGGTGAATGCCTGAGCTTTCGCCACCTGTTCGTCATCAAGCACAATAGTCGTTCGCATATCGAAGCCTTTCCACAGAAGGCACATATTTATCATCGAATGATGCTGATTTCAATGCGGACTGATGGGGTGGTGGGGGAAATGGCCGAGACCTACAGTCCCAGACCACGCTGCTTACCAAAACTCCAGTCCACCCCGCCACCGGGCGCCATTGTCCCGGTGATGTGCTTGCCAAGCTGCGGATCGAGCGCCGGCCGCCAGGGCACGAGCTGGAACCCCAGTCCGTCATCCATCATCGCGAACCGGCCCGACGCGAGCGTGATGCGCTGGCGGTAGGTCCCAGCGATATGATCGCCCGGAGCCGAAGGCCTGTGCGCCAATCCGGTCTCGGCCGCGATCCGGGCGATGGCGCCGTCCAGTTCGCGCTGCTTCAGCGTGCCGATCAGATTACGGGCGAAAATGATGCGCTGCCCTTGCCGCCGCGCCAGACCTTCATCGACCAGATGATCGGCCCGTGCGTCGAGCGCATCGGACACCGACGCGCCAAACCCGCCGCCAAGCATGGGCGGATCGCGCGCGATCAGATGGCGATCGAGCCATGTCGCACCGTCGGCCGTGACCTGCCGGTACAGCGAGAGGTCGGAACGGGTGGCGAGCGAATGGCGTTGCTGGCCCTTGTGGTCCTCCCAGGACCGCAGTTCGACGATCGCCCCCGGCCTTGCGTCGCCCGTCATGTCGATATCGCTGAACCGCAGATGATGGGTCCGCCCGTCCACACCTTCGACGACGGCATAGGCTGTGCCCGCCAGCTCGTCATGCAGGCCGCGTTCGACCAGGCGGCCAAGCACGGGATCGCCGACCTGTTCGTCATGGATCGCGAACGATGCAATATCTGGCGTGCCGACGCCTCGCGACATCGCCGCGTGCATGGTCTTGATGATGTCGCCGCGGATCGACAGGGCGCGTAAGGTTTCTTCGCCGCCGGGCTTCAGCGTCCATGACGCGGGACCGATAGGATCGGCAAGACCGAGGCGTTCGAGCTTCTGCGCCCGACCGACCAGCAGGCGTCGTTCTTCCGCATCGTGAGAACCGGTTTCGGGGCGAAGATCGATGATGCCGCCGTGATGGTCGGCGATGTTGCGCAAGGTTCGGTCCAGACCGGTCCAGCGCTCGGCCTCGACATCCTTGCGTAACGCTGCCTGGATCTCGCGCTCGCTGCGCGGGCCGAGTTCGAGCGTGACGCGATCCTCCGCTCGCCCCCGGAATCCCTCGCGCACATAATTGCGGCTGATGACGAGGTCGCCGCCGTCATCGGCGCGGCCGCGCACCAGCACATGGATATGGGGATTATCCGTGTTCCAGTGATCGACGGCCACCCAGTCGAGCGATGTGCCGAGGTCGCGCTGGGCGTCGGCCATCAGTTCGCGGGTGAAGGCGCGCAGGTCCTGCATTTCGCCGGCGTCCTCGGGCGAGACGATGAACCGGAAATGATGCCGGTCGTCTTCGCACCGTGCGGCGAAGGCTTCGCCATCGACCCGGTCGGTGCCGGCATCAAACATCTGGGCAGGCGCGCCATCGCGGGTGACGCCCTCGCGCTCCAGATAAGCCACATGCCGGGCGATCGGCGCCGCCCGGAACTTTGTGCCCGCATGGCGCACGACCCGCATCTTGACGATGACGCGGCGCATGTCGGGCCGGCGAGCGCGACTGGAGCCTGCGGCATTGCCGCGACCAAAGCGCGATCCTCCGCCGCCTTGCCGGCGAGGTCCGAAGCCGCGTCCTGTGTGTCCGGCCTTCCTGGCGGCGCGCATCACCTGACCGACGAACGACTTGGCCTGCTTGTCTTGCTTGGCGCTATCGCGAGGCCTTCCTGGGCGCACCCGGAAATCATCGTCGCGGGCGCTCATCGGGCGCGGCTTCCGGGCCGAATAGCGGGCGCCATACGCGCGCCGATTGATTTCATGCTGTTTTCTGAAAGCACGGCTGGCAGGCCCACTTTGGGAGCCGACAAGAAAAGCAAGCCCAACCAACCACATGGACCCCGCGAGACGGCGGTCCTTTTATCTGGCCATGCCTCCCTGCTTCTACCCAAATCCCAAGAGCTTCCGACCGTCTGTATCCGTTTGCACCCTATGACGCGACGGGGCACGCCAGCCCGCGTCATAACGGTTCCTGGCCGGAAAGAGGGACGAACAGGCGTTCGGGAGGCTCTTCGGATGCAACATTCTGTGCGGCCGTTTCGTCATCCGGCGGCGTCTCGGTTGCGGCTTGCGGTGCAGCTCGGGCGTCGTCCGCGCGCATGGCGAATAGCGGCGCGCGCATCCACGCCAGCGGATCGACGGGTGCGATAGTCGCACGGTCAGGCTGCGATCCGCCGACCATCGGCGCGAGGATCGCGAGATAGGCGCGGGTCTCTCGGGGGAGCGGTCGACCGGTTGCGAGGTGCTGTTCATAGCGTCCCGGTCCCGCATTATAGGCGGCGAGAAAACCGGGCGATCCAAAGCGGTCATGCAGTTCGCGAAGGTAAGCCGTGCCCGCGATGATGTTGTCCCTGACATGATAGGGATCGTCGCCAAGACCGTATCGGGCGCGCAGATAGGCCCAGGTGTCGGGCATGATCTGCATCAGGCCCATCGCCCCGGCATGGGAGATAGCGCGCACGTCGCCGGCGCTTTCGGCGCGCATCACCGCCCATATCCACGCCTGGGGAATGCCGAACCGCCGCGATGCCTCGGCGACATGGCGGGCGACAGGATCGGCGGTGTGCGGCGCGATCATTTGCGCGGCGGCGGGAACGGGCAAGGCCGTCGCCGGCGCGCTCGCCATGATGGCGAGCCACGCCAGCGACAGCGCCCGGCCACGCATGGAACGGCGACGCGGGCGCAACCGATCAGCTCCGGTCTTCGCGCGGCCGCGGTCGGTTCCACGACAGGTTGAACGTCGTGCCCTCGTCATCGGCGCGGAACAGATTGGCGCGCAACGGCGGGCCGGTGAAAATCGCGCTGTCGATCTCGATCGACACATAGTCGCCGGCCTTTTCGCCGACGCGCTTCCATCCCGCGCCGATCTCCGGGCCGGCGTCTTCGTCGAGATGAACCCGGTAGTCGGGCGCGTTCTCGGCGTCATTCGGTTCGGCGGGGACGATGATGATCGCCTCGTCGATCCCGAACATCCGGATGCGGCCTGAATAGCCGTCCTCGGTGGGTTTGAAGGCGCCTGCGTACATTGCCAATCTCCTTTGTGCTGGCAGGGGGAAAGCGATCAGAATGATGCGCGCGTGCGCAGCGGCGTCGCGCGACCGATCACGGACGATGCGGGCAGCGGCCCGAAATAGCGGCCGTCTAGGCTGTCGAGGCGGTCGGCGTTCATGAAGAAAATCTCGTCGGCGGCGACGACACGGCACCCTTTCCAGACGGGCAACGGCCGATGCAGCCGATCCCGTTCGCGTGCAGCGCCGAACGGCTTTCCGTCGATGGTGATGGCGATGCCGGTGCGGCACACCATCTGGCCCGGCAGCGCGGCGACCGGTTTGATCAGCGGCACGCCGAGGGGCAGATAACCGCCCGCCGAAAGGAACGCGGCGACATCGTCGGGCGGCGTCACGACGGCGAGATCGCCGACGCGCAGATTGTTCGACGGACGGACGGTGTAGAAGCCGATCGGCACGCTGGCCGAGGCGTTCCAGATCAGCTTCGGCGGCGGATTGATCCACACCGAAATTGCGATGACATTGACTGCCGCGACCATCGTCACCAGCGTTCCCCAGCGAAATCTCATTGCAATGCTCCCTTGCGGGCGAGCCAGGCGCGATGACGCTCCAGCGTGTAGGGGCGCGGGCTTTCCTGCGCTGCGAGACGGTTATGGACGTGTCGCCAATGGTCGGGCGCGGCGTCGGCGGGATCGATGTTCAGCGCATCCACGGCGTCGATCGCCTCGAACACCCGCTGGACCTTGGGCCAACCATTGACGCGCAGCAGAATCTCGCCGCCGGGCGTGACGCCCGGCACGGTCTGCCAGGGTTCGCCCGGATTGACGGCGCGCAGGATGTCGATGCGCGACACCAGCGTGCCGAAGTCATTGGATGCCCAACGGACGTAGGCGAACACGCTGTCCTGTGCGAAGGCGACGCGGCGGCGCTGGCGGTCGAGGATCTGATCCTCGACCAGGCGACCGAAGCGTATCCAGCGCTCGATGCGGCGCTCGATCCACAGCAGATCGACGCGCGTGCGACCGGCGTGGCGGGCGGCGCTCATGATCCGTTTTCCGCATCGTCGGGATACTCACGATGCAGCAGCTCGCGCAGCATGTCGGCGAGCGACACGCCGCGCTGGAGCGCCGCGAGTTTGAGGCGTCGCCGCAACTGAGGCGTCACGTCGATCGTCAATCTGGCGCTGTTGACCGGCGGCGGCGCGGTTGGTGCAGCGGCGTCCTGCGGTCCCGCAATCCACGCTTCGGCCGCACCGGGCCGGGACGTGAACCCTGTTCTGAGCTTGCGCGTCGTCATGATCTGATCGCCTCGATCTCGGCGGCCAGCGCGGTGATCTCATGCGCTGCCGTGCTTTCGGGATCGACCTCCGACACCAGCCGCCCGGTTTGCATGGCGTCGGCGAACACCACGCGCTGACCGACATGTTGCGCCAGCAGCGGCGGGTCGTGTTCGGCAAGGCTCTCGGCGGTGGCGCGGGCGATCAGGGTGCGCGTGGGGTAGCGGTTGAGCAGGAAGCGCGCGCCGATCGCGGGTTTGAAGATGCGCGCCTGGTCGATCAGCTTCAGCATCTCGGCCGACGCCCATCCGTCGAGCGGCGATGGCTGCACCGGGATCAGCGCGAGGTCGCAGGCGAACAGCGCCGAGCGGAGCAAGGTGGCGACACGCGGCGGCCCGTCGATGACCACATGATCCATGCCGCGCGCCAGCTCCGGCGCTTCGATGTGCAGGGTGTCGCGGGCGAGGCCGATCACGCTGAACAGCCGAGGCAGTCCTTCGGCGGCGCGTTGCTGCGACCAGTCGAGCGCGGACCCTTGAGGATCGGCGTCGATCAGCAGGACACGGCGCCCTTGCCTCGCCCATTGTCCAGCAAGGTGCAGCGCGAGCGTGGTCTTGCCGACGCCGCCCTTCTGATTGAGGAGCGCGACGATCATGAGCGGCGCTCCTGTCGAGTTCGGGAGATGTCGGAGCGGCCGCCAAGCGAGGCGTTGGACGATCTATCCCCAGCTCCGCGCGCTTCTACTACTTCTTTAGATTCTGATTTAGAGTCTTTAGAGTCCAGTTTTGTGCTGGAAGGCCAAAGGTTTAGCTGGGATGCGTGCGTCCGAAGTACGGATAGGACTGCGTTCGAAGTACCGATAGCCATTGCGTCCGAAGTACCGATACGGCGCTTATGACGCGGAAAGTTATCCACAGGCCCTGCGCTGATCTCAATAATGCGCGGCCGCATCACCAGGAGGGTCTCCGAACCCGTTCCTGGCACCAACTCCAGGACGTAGCCAGGGAGCGATTGGCTCCGCACAATGGCGCGGATGTGCAGTGCAAAATCGGAGAAGCGTGATTGGCTGGCGCTTTTGGCGTGAAGGTGGCGCAGCTCGAAACGCCAGCCATTGGGCTGTCGTCCGGCATGTTTGCGCGCGATCCGATAAAGCCAGCGCTCAATGCCGCCGGTGAGCCGGAAATAGCCTGGATCGATCGCCAGCACGAGGCGGCGATCGAGGACGCCATGGTAGAACCAGTCGGGGAGAACGAATTCCATGCCCTCGATCCGGCCGGTCCGTGTCGCCAGTTCCTCCCATTCGTTGATCCAGGAGAATTGCTGGCGTCGCCAATGCTCACCGTGCCGAATGGTCGTGCGCACGACCGTCGATTGCAGCCGTGTCAGGGCGCCCTTGAGAAGGTGGTAGTTGCGCGCGCCCGTTCCCCGGCCGATGGAGGTGAGCAGTTGATAGGGCGTGAAGCGGAAAAACCGGGAGGTCGGCAGTCCGCGATCGTCGGCGGCGAGAAGCTGGCTCGCGGCCCAGATCAGGACATCGGCATCCCAAATGGTCGCCAGACCATGTTCGGGCACGGCATAGACCTGCACTTCGGTATCGCCGGATTTATAAAGGATCGGCGCGATGCGCCGGGCCTTCGCCAGCGAGAAGAAGGGGCGCTCCATGAGGTCGCGCTGGTCGCGCGGCGGCACGTTTCCGGACAGCGCTTCAAACGGATCGAGGCGCGCGCGTTCGCTCTGGCCCAGTGGTCGATGATTGCCGGCCATGATGGTTCAGCGACCGTCGCTTACGGCTATTTCTTCGGCCGTCAGAGGTCTGGCGGCGAACACCGTGCCCGCGCCTGGGTCGGAGGTGGACTGGCGCACGCCGCGATCGGCCCATTGGCGCAGGTCATCCACGCGATAGACGATCCTGCCCCCGAGCTTGCGATAGGTGGGCCCGGTGCCGAAGGTGCGATGCTTTTCGAGTGTTCTCGGGGAAAGTCCGAGGAGCTGGGCCGCGTCAGGCGTCCGCAGATATTTCGAACCGGGCAGCGAGTCGAAATCCGTATCAGGGTGCATCTCAGTCCTGCCTTCCGAATGGGTCACGGCGGACAGCAGTGGCTGTCAGCGCATCGGAGTGCAGATTGGCGAAGCGGATCAGCGTGGGGGGAGAGTCGACTTTTCAGGGGTGTAATTATTTTGCCTTGCGTCGCGGGCGACGTGGTGGCGGACACAATATTTGCAGATAGCCGCCGTCCAGCAGCCTGTGCGCCTTCTTCAAGAGGCGGCGAAGGCGCGAGCGATGCTCGGTCGCCAGCCAGTCACGCCGCGTCGGCGCACTTTCCTTCAGGATATATTCGGCCATCTGACGCTCGGTGGCGCCATCTCGCTCGGCGTCCAGCAGACGGATAGAGAGGATGAGCTGGCCGCGCGCATAGGGCGTGAGCGGTTTCGGCTCCGGGCCCGCCCGATTGCCGACGAGAGAATTCCAGAAGCGGATCGCGGCGGCCGCCCGGTCGGCGAACAGCAAATCCAGCGGCAGGACAATCGCCATGACGCCCTTGGAATAGCCATCGGTCCAGACGCGGTGCGTCGCATCGGGCGCAACGATGACATGGTCTCCGTCTCGGCTCCGCACGGCGTTTGGCGCCGACATCAGCGCCGCCGGATCGAGCGGCCAGGACGTCATGCCCGGCGTTACGGAGCGGATATGCAGAACCGAGGGAAGAACCTCGGGAAGCCAGAAGACAGGTTGTCCTTCGTAGGCGATGTCCGGGTCAGAGCCGAAATCGCAACCCCCAGCGCTTGACGAAACTCTCGATCTGAAGCGGGTCTGGCGGCTTCGTCCGAAGTATTTCTCTATATTCTCGGCAGTAATCCCGATTGCGACGAACGATTTCCCAAGCGAATCCGGCGCGGTCATAATGTTGAAAGGACCGATATTCTGCCGGAGAACGCCAATCTGCCTTGTGCATGGCGACACCTCCCAAGAGGGCCGCGGTTCATGCGCCGCGGCACAACATTGGAAGATTCGCGTAGTGCGTGTGTTTGACTAGCCACCGCCCGGTTATCCCGGCAGCACGAATGGTGATAGCTGAGCGTCGCTCAGGTCACGTCCGTTCAGTTTGGCGGGCCGCCGCGCAGCAGATGTTTATATCCAGATTTGGCCATCCATTGCGCGCGGGCCAGATGCGTTGTCCAGGCTTTATGGGCGCGCGCGGGTTCCAGTTCCGGGTCAATGTGCAGAACGACGCGTGCCACTTCTTCCCACCCCGCATCATCACTCTGGGCGTCGAGCAAGCGCAAATAGGTGATCAGATGCTCTTCATCATAAGGCGTAAGGAAGGCTGCGTCCGGCGCTGTGTCAGCAACGGCAGGATCGAGCGGTGGGGGTTTCATGAATATCTCCCTGGCTCGTACGTCCAAATTCTCAAGGCTCTGCAATGCTTGCATAGTCCTAAAGCATGAAAAGCGCACGACAGTGCTGACCACTGAATCAGCCAATACATCTTATAAGAGATAAACCCGATAGTGTGTATCGTCCAGCGTCGCACGCATGGATATGCGTCGCCTTGTTGGATTGAACTTTGCCAGATTGAGGCGTGAGCAAGGCGTCACCCAAGAGCGTTTCGCCGAGGTTTCCGGTTTCACGCAGCAATATGTCAGTGATCTCGAACGCGGTCGGCGCAATCCGACAGTGGTGACGCTTTTCCATCTTGCCACGGCGTTAGGGGTAAAACCCGTCGACCTGATCGCCGATTATGACGAGGATGGCGCCAGTGCGTAGCGCTGCACGCACTGGCTGATCGCCTTTCGGGCTCACCGCCCGAAAGGGTCGAGTTCCGCGAGGACGAGGTCGGGATCGCCGTCCCATTCGGTGGCCGGCATGGCGCCGAACATGCCGTTTTCGGCGCGGAATACGATGATGCAGACCATGAGGCTGCGCGCGAGGCTCCAGGCATAGGCTTGGGCGGTTTTCAGCGAGTTGGACATTTTCGGCTCCTGTCTCGGAGGCGGGGACCATCCCCGCTCGACAGGCTCCCGAAGTGTCAGGCGCATGGCCGCGATCACCGCGCAGGCGCAGCCTGAAGGCCGCACGCGCAGCGTAAGCGGACCCTTTACGGGTTGATGGCGTCAGGCCATGCGCCGGACCAAGGAATGAGCCTCAAAGAGCGGGGTGGTTCCCGGCGAACAGGAGCTGCCTGTCCTGCCGTAGCTGACCGTCGTTGCCGAACCCTGGCCTCTCGGGCACGCGCTGGCGTTTCCACCAGCGTTGAACGGAGACTTGCAGGCTTGGTGCAGTGGCCGCCGAATGGGACGGCGATCCCGGTGATCGACCAGCGACCAACCTACGGGACGTGAGGAAGATGAGGTTGTTCGCGCAGGGAAAGTCAGCGGCGACGCATCGCCGCCGCCGCTGCTCAGGTTTATCGGAACGGCCAGCCGTATCGCTCGACAGGACTTGGTGACGAAGGACGGGTGGCCTCCGCGCCCATGTCGGCCTTGATGGCGGCGGTGAGGCCGTCAAGCTGGTAGCCGCGGACATCAAGAGCGGCGAGCAGCGTCATCAACAAGGTGGGTGCCGAGCCAGAGAACCGGCTGTTCGGTCTTCGGATCTTTGAACCCCTGGATGAAATATGTGCGAAGTGGCGGATCGTAGCCGATGACGGCGTTGTCGTCGGTCGCGGCGTCGGTTCGCAGGGTGATGGCGTAGCGGCTCATGATCGCCTCCCTTGCGACGGTGAAAAGGAAAAGAACCGGCCTCGCGGGGGGCGAGGCCGGCTCGGGGCGCCGATCAGCTCGGCGGGTTCCAGATGATGACCTTCTTCATCGGGTCATCGCCAGGGGCCGGGGCGACGTTGCCGTAGATGGTGCCGAATTCGGGAGCCGACAGCGAAACCGAGATATATTCCGCGCCGGTGTTCTGGGAGAAGCGGTTCCAGCCAGCGCCCAGCTCGAAGCCGTTCTTGCGGCTGATGATCCGGTAGTCGGGCTCGTTTTCCTTCGTCTTGCGGGTGTTCTGGATCACCGCGATCTGGGCGGTGACGTTGAGGGTGGCGAGCGTGCCTTCCAGGCTGCCGTCCTGCTTCTGGGTGAGGTTTGCGATGGTGGCCATGATGTCAGTTCCTTCGGTTGCTCGGGGACCATCCCCGATGACGCTGAAGGAGGCGGGCGAACGCCGCCGTCACCGGAGCGTAAGCGCAGGGGAACCCCCTTGTGGGGTTGGCGGCACTAGGCGGGCGGATGCCTACAAGGGCGGCATGAATAGGGGTTGGTCCAAAGCAGCCGTTGGGGAAACGACCTTTTGTGGCCATAGCAATCCAACCGGGGTTGACGGCAAGAGGCGCTGTCTCGCGCTCTATTTTCGCATCGCTATGCGGTCCCACGCACGCTGGCTGGGGAAATGATAGACGGGCGAATGAGCGCATCGGCCTGACACAGATGCACAGGCCCGGACCGCCACAACCCGGACATGGTCGTCGAATCCCGGCGTCGGTTCTGGCTCTGGAAATCGGTGCGCATCCAGTCTCGTACCCCCGTATCGGTGCGCGCCGTTGGAGAGGCTCGATCTGTAGCCCGCCGAGCTGATCGGCCTCCGAGCAGCCTGGGCGATGGCGCTCGCTGACCAGTTCAGCGTGGTGGGCAATCCGCGCTGATGCTGGGCGGTTGAACCGGCTTTTAGGTGCGGTGGCGGCGATCAGACGTGAAGACAGGGCAAAGTGCCCGCTTCAGTCTTTCCGACGCAACAATCGCAGCGTACCGCAGTCCTGATTTGTAAAGGGGGGAGATTGGAAGGATGAACTGTGACCTGCGCCTTTACGCCCCCGGCCGCGACGATCGTGGCCAATTCGCTCATTCTGGACGCCGTGCGTAGCTGGCGACAGGCGCGCGACAGCGGTAATCCGGTCCAGCCTGCGCTTTATCGCGCACTCGTGGGCTATGGCTGCGGTATTCTCGCGCCCGTGATCGACAGTGTATTGGCGCTCTATGAGGCGTGCTCGGGGCGGCGGTTCCGCACTGCCGCGCCTGATTATGTCGGATTTTCCGGAGACGAACGACACCTGCTCAGTCTCCTCAGGTCAGGCAACAAGAAACCGGCCGTTCTTGATATCAGCGCCAGCCCTGATCTCGCTCCTGTGATGCGGATCGCGTTGCGGTCCGCCAGGATCATGTTGCGTCTCGCCCTTGAACCCGCTGGCGCGACGCCATCGTCGGCCTTCGGTCGACGCAGCGTCATGATCGCCAATGACGCGGGGGAACGGTCTCGTCATACCTGCTGAACGGGCGTAGCAATCTGGCCGACCGCGATGGCTGACAGGTCTGTCGCTGGATCGACCGGCACGCCCACTGCCTTTCGCTCCGAATAGCGGTCGACGAGCTGGCCGGCGTGCGGGCGGAGCAGCACCGTGAACCGGACCAGCTCCTCCATCACATCGACGATCCGGTCATAATAGGGCGACGGCTTCATCCGCCCATCCTCGTCGAACTCCTTATACGCCATCGCCACCGACGACTGGTTGGGGATGGTGACCATCCGCATCCAGCGGCCGAGCAGACGCAGCGTATTGACCGCGTTGAACGACTGCGACCCGCCCGACACCTGCATGACCGCCAGCGTGCGGCCCTGGGTCGGCCGCATCCCGCCCATCTCCAGCGGCAGATGGTCGATCTGCGTCTTCATGATGCCGCTGATCTGGCCATGGCGCTCGGGGCTGCACCAGACGTGGCCTTCCGACCACATCGAAAGTTCGCGCAGTTCGTGGAAGGCGGGATGATCGTCGCCCGCGTGCTGGTCGGGCAGCGGCAGGTCGGACGGATCGAAGATTCGCGTCTCCGCCCCGAAGAATTGAAGCAACCGCGCGGCTTCCTCGACCGCGAGGCGCGAGAAGGAGCGTTCGCGTAAAGATCCATAGAGCAGCAGGATGCGCGGCGGCGGATCACTCGCGCCAAGGCCGCGCGCGGGCCGTTCATGGACGTAGCGGCGATCGAGCGCGGGCAGATGATCGGGGTCGGACAGCGCACGGATACGGGTCAAACGATGCTTCCTTTTTCATACCAGCCGCGCGACCGCTTCACGATTCCCACGACCGACAGCATTACCGGCACCTCGACCAGCACGCCGACCACTGTGGCGAGCGCCGCGCCGGATTTGAGACCGAACAGCGCAATGGCGGCGGCCACCGCCAGTTCGAAGAAGTTGGACGCGCCGATCAACGCCGATGGGGCGGCGACGCACCATGCCACGCCGAACTTCCGGCTCAGCCAATAAGCCAGCCCCGCGTTGAAATAGACCTGGATCAGGATCGGCACGGCAAGCAGCGCGATCACCAGCGGCTGCGCGATGATCGCCTCGCCCTGAAAGCCGAACAGCAGCACCAGCGTCGCCAGCAAGGCGATCATCGAGGCGGGGCCAAGGCGCGACAACAGCCGGTCGAGCGCCGGCTGCCCGCCCGATGCCAGCACCGCGCGGCGGAGGATTTGCGCCGCGATCACCGGGGCAACAATATAAAGCGCGACCGAGATCAGCAGCGTGCCCCACGGCACAGTGATCGCCGCCACGCCGAGCAACAGCCCGACCAGTGGCGCGAAGGCGAACACCATGATGAGGTCGTTCAGCGCCACCTGGCTCAGCGTATAGGCGGGGTCGCCGTCGCACAGGTTCGACCAGACGAATACCATCGCCGTGCAGGGTGCGGCGGCGAGCAGGATCAGCCCGGCGATATAGGAGGGGCCTTCGCCAGCGGGGAGCAGCGGCGCAAACAGCCAGCCGATGAAGATCGCGCCGAGCAGCGCCATCGAGAAGGGCTTGACCGCCCAGTTGATGAACAGGGTGACGCCGACACCCTTCCAGTGCCGGCGCACCGATCCCAATGCGCCGAAGTCTATCTTCAAGAGCATCGGCACGATCATCAGCCAGATCAGCACCGCGACGACGAGGTTGACCTTCGCCACCTCGGCCCTGGCGATCACGGCGAACAGTCCGGGCAGCGCAAAACCCAGCCCGATACCGACGACGATGCACAGGGCGACCCAGACCGACAGATAGCGTTCGAAGATGCCGATCGCCGGGGGCGCGGCCGGTGCCGTCGTGGTCATGGTCAACCGATCCGCTTGCCGGACGCGTCGATCACCTGTTCGCCGTCTTCCTTGGCGAAGACCCCGCCTTGGGGTGTGGGCAGGATTTCCAGCACCACTTCGGAGGGCCGACACAGCCGCACGCCCAACGGCGTTTCGACCAGTGGACGATTGATGAGGATCGGATGCCGCATCATCGCGTCGAGCAGGATATCGTCAGCCAAGGCCGGATCGTCCCCGGATAGCCCGTCATAATCCGTGCCCTTGGCGCGCAGCACGTCGCGCGGCGCAAGACCCGCCGCCGCGATCAGCGCGGCAAGCTTCTCCCGCGTCGGCGGCGTTTTCAGATATTCGACGACATGCGGCTCGATCCCGGCATTGCGGATCATCGCCAGCGTGTTGCGCGAGGTCCCGCAGTCGGGGTTGTGCCAGATCGTGATGTCGGAGGCGGTCATGTCGGGTCCGTTCAGCAGCAGGGGGCGAGTTCGGCGATCAGGGGCTCGCACAGTTCCGCGCGACCGCCGCAGCAGTCCTTGACGAGGAACAGGGTGAGCGCCTTCAGCGCGTCGAGATCGGCACGATAGACGATCGAGCGGCTCTGCCGCTGCGACGTCACCAGCCCGGCGCGCGCCAGCGTCGCCAGATGTGCCGACATGGTGTTTTGCGGCACATCGAGCGCGCGGGCGATGTCGCCTGCGGCCAGACCGTCCGGCTCGTGACGCACCAGCAGGCGAAAGGTATCGAGCCGCGTGGTCTGCGCCAGCGCGCCCAGCGCGAGGATGGCCGATTCGTTTTCCATATATCCCGAATAACGGATATTATGCGGCTGGCCATCTCTGAATGTTAGGCTTTGCGGATAATGATAGCGCCTCGGTGGCTGAGATGGGCGTTTCGGCCATGTTTGACAGCCACACCAAGGCGGCGCTCACGCGCTGCCCTGGTGCCGGAAGTCCCAGCGCTTGATGCCCATTGCCTTGGCCTTGTCGTGCAGATTGTCCTGGATGCCGGTGCCCGGCAGGATGATGACGCCGGCGGGCAAGGCCTCCAGCAGCGCATCGTTGCGCTTGAACGGCGCGGCCTTCTTGTGGCGGTTCCAGTCGGGCTTGAAGGGGACCTGCGGCACATTGCGCTGATCGGCCCAGAGGGCGGCGATCTTCTCGCCGCCCGTCGGCGTTGCGCCATGCGCCAGGACCATCTGCGGATGTTTGGCGTGGACACGGTCGAGCAGGTCCCAGATGAACCGATGATCGTTGAAGGTCGGCCCTGAGCTGAAGGCGATCAGCGTCCCGGCGGGGATCAGCACCTGCTTTTCCGCCCGCTGCCGCGCATTGACGAAATCCCGGCTGGAGACGACCGCTGAGGTCAGCGCCTTGCGGTTGACCTTCGAGCCCGAGCGCGGTGTCCAGGGTTTGCGGATGTGGATGCGGAACTGGTCGGCGCAGCCGTCGCGGAAGAACTCCATCGCGTCGCGGCGTTCGAGCATCGTCGTGCCCTCGCGCAGCAGCGTCTCCAGCTCGACCGACTTCACCTCGGAGCCGTCCTGTTCCGTTTGGCTGCGCTTCTGGGCGACCTCATTATCGTCAAGCTCGCGCTCGATCCGTTCGCCGGCGCGGTGGAAGACGTTGGTGAGGTTCCACAGCAGGTCTTCAAGATCGGGCTCTAATCGCGTGTCGATGAAGGTCATGACCATCGCGTCGAAGATGTCGATGATGGCGCCCCCGGCGATGCGGGCATCGGGCAGCGGCCGGTCATCGGGTTCGTCGGAGTAAGGCCGGTAGCCGTAAAGGGCCATTTCCTGGAGAAGATAAGCGGTGGGGGATTCTGCGTGTTCGGGTTCGTGCTCGGGAAGCGGATTGTCGGTTGTCATGGTGATGCCTCTTCGGTTGGCCGCGCCCTTCGCGGCCTTCGCAGGCGACGAAAGACGGCGGGCGAACCGGGCCTGCACCCCAAGCGCCAGCGAAGGGGCCGCAGCGAAGCGGAGGACGGCGGGCGAGGCTTTCTTGTCTCGCGAGGAATGGCGGCTCTGCCGCCAGGGGAAGAAAGCTGAAGCCCGCCGTTGCTAGACCGGGGCGTTTGCCGTTCCGATCGCCCTCTAGAGAAGGCCGAGGGCTGGCCTTTCCGATCTCTGCGTCACCCTGACAACCGGGGGTCTTCTGCGGCACCGGACCCGCCAAAAGCCTACCGCCTTTCCGGCTTCACCGGGACGGCATCAGGAACCGGCCGACATCGGCGGGCACGAGTTGGGGCCGCAACGCCGCCCGCATCCGCTCCGGCCCGATCAGCCGCAGATCCTCGTTATGATCGCCGAGCATCGGCGACAAGGGCACGACCTCGATCCCGGCGCTGGAAGCTCGCTCGCTCAACGTCGCCACCGCCACATCGCCGGCAGGATCGTCGTCGCGCACGACATAGAGCCGTCGCAGCGCCGTCGGGAACAATATCGCTCCAAGGTGGGCAGAGGACAGAGCAGCGATCATGGGCATGGCGGGCATGATCTGGCGCACCGACAAGAGGGTCTCGATCCCTTCGCCCGCCGCCATCACGCTATCGGCAACCCCGAACCGGACGCCGTGGCCGAGAAGATGACCCATGGCGCGTCTCGGCGAGGATACAGGCGCTTTGTCGATCGTGGCCGGGTTGAGCCATGTGCGATGAACGCCGGTCACGCCGCCGTCGAGATCGGTGACGGCGGCGATCATCGCGGGCCAGGCCGGGCGCGTCTTCGGCGGATCATCCCGCGATGGCCGGTAGTAGCAATGCGGATGGAAGCGGAGCGGATCGTCTTTCCGTATATCCGTAATCGCACGGTTACGGAGATACGCTTCCACGACTGTCGCCAGAAACGGCTTTGAGGCCGCAAACAAGCGCCGCGCGGCTTGGGGCGTGCCGGTCGGTGCCTTGGGTTCCCGCCGATATCGCGGATCATCACCCACAGGCTCGGGGCGTGGCAGACTGAGGAAGCGTCGGGCCTCGTCAAGCGTGTCGCGTAGATGATGATGGCCACCGGCGATCGCGATGATGTCGAGCAGGTCGCCATGTTCGCCGGTCGATGCATCGGTCCATTTGCCCGCCGCGCCGCGTCCGTCCTGCGATCCTGCAAGACGGACATAGAGACTGCGGCCCGGCGTATTGCGGACATCGCCGACCAGCCAGTAGCGGCCCTCACGATGCCCCTTCGACAGATAGTGGCGGCACACCGCCTCGGCCTGTTCGCCGAGACGGTGCGCCAGTTCTCCTGCCTGATGTGACGGACGGCCCATCATGCCGCCGCCCGGTCGCCGACGCGCTGGATCGGCCAGCGTTTCATCACCCGGTCGAGCACAGCGATGCCGCCCGCATCGACAGGCACGAACATGCGCAGTTTCCACGAGATGATCTCATGAAACAGACCATAGGCGGTTAATCGCTCGCGCATGGCGTCGGTGAACCCGGCCAGCTCGATGCGGTTGACCCCCATGACGCGCGCGCGGCGAAGCTGGAGACCTTCGGCCAGATCGAGGATCGTGCGCCCGTCCATCAGCGCGGCGAACGCCGCCTGCGGGTCGAGATGCGGCCCAGTGTCGTTGGCGGTCGCCGTCGCGACCCAGGCGGGCGAGACCCGGCGGCCGACGATGCGTTCGCCGTCATCGGCCTGGAGCCGATAGACGCGGCTGGATTCCTGGGGAAGCCGTTTCCAGATCGGCAACAGCAGTCCGGTGACGATGTGCATCGTGCTGGTCGCGAACGCCGGCACCTCGGCCAGCTCCGCCTCCCAGGCACGGGCGAAGGCGGCGCGGGTCGCTACGCGCCACTGCGTCTCGCCCATCGCTTCCAGCGGCATCGGCGTCGATTCCATCGGCCGGACAAGCCGCACCCGGCGCTCGATGCTGCCGTCGTCGAGCAGCAGGCCGCGCGTCGGGATCTGCACGGCGGCCCGGCCCGACTGCGCATTGACCAGCAGGACCGCCTCGTCATCGCCGAGATGGGCGAGCGCGCTATTCAGCGTCAGCGGCCGGTTGCGGTCCTTGCGTTCGATCGTCAGCAACCGTGTCTCCGCCGTGGTTCCGGGATGGGTATAAATGGTGGCGCGATCGACGATGGTGAAGCTCTCGGCCTGGAGCGTCTCCAGTCCCAGCTCATAGGTGCCCGACGCGATCGCCCCTTCGATGCGGGCGCTCAGCAAATCCTCGAACGCCGTGAACAGGATGTTCTGGAGGTCGAGGGTCAGCGCCAGCATCCGGTTGAGGAAGGTGGTGATCGGCGGCAGTTCGTCCCTGAGGCCATTGCTGTCGCTGAGCGACAATCCCGTCGCCGCCTCGAAAGCCCCGAGCGAACAGCCCTCGATCTTGCCGCCGTAAAGTAGATGGTAGAGCTGGCGCAGGGCATCGCGCGCATAGTGGGATTCCAGATTATCCTCGGGCCGGAACAGGCCCTGACCGCCGGTCTGGCGCTGGCCGCGCGTGATCGCGCCCAGCGTGTCGAGGCGGCGGGCGATGGTCGAGATGAAGCGCTTCTGCGCCTTCACGTCGGTCGTCACCGGCCGGAACAGCGGCGGCTGCTTCTGGTTGGTGCGGTTGGTCCGCCCGAACCCCTGAATGGCGCTGTCGGCTTTCCATCCAGCCTCCAGCAGATAGTGGACACGCAGCCGCTGGTTCCGTGCGCCGATATCGGCATGGTAGCTCCGGCCGGTGCCGCCCGCGTCCGAGAAGACAAGCACGCGCTTGGCATCGGCCTGGAAGGCGTCGGTCTCGCCGACATTGGCCGAACCGGGCCGGCTTTCGACGACGAAACGGTCGATGCCGTCGGAACCGCGCTTGCGCACGATCCGTCGCGATCGGCCCGTCACCTCGGCGACCAACTCCGTCCCGAAATGGTGGAGGATCTGGTCGAGCGCGGCGGGCACTGGCGCCAGCGACGCGAGGCGTTCGATCAGTCGGTTGCGACGATCGACGGCGTCGCGGGATTGGACCGGATTGCCGTGTTCGTCGGTGACGGGCCGGGAGGAGAGATTGCCCTCACTGTCGGTGAACGGCTCATAGAGCTGCACCGGGAAGCTGTGTTCGAGGTACGACAGTACATATTCCCGCGGCGTCACATCCACGCGCACGTCGCCCCATTCCTCGGTCGGGATCTCGGCGAGCCGGCGCTCCTGCAAGGCTTCGCCGGTCGAGACGATCTGGACGACGGCGGCGTGCCCGGCTTCGAGATCGCGCGCGATGCTGGCGATCATCGACGGTGTCTGCATCGCGGTGATCAGATGGTTGAAGAAACGCTGCTTGGCCGACTCGAAAGCACTGCGTGCCGCCGATTTGGCCTGGGCATTGAGCGTGCCGGTCTCGCCGGTGATGTTGGCGGCCTGCATCGCGGCGTCGAGATTATTATGGATGACCTGGAAGGCGCCGGCATAGGCGTCGTAGATGCCGATCTGGCCGGGCGTCAGCCGATGTTCGAGCATCTCATATTCGACGCCGTCGAACGACAGCGAGCGGGCCGCATAGAGGCCGAGCGCCTTCAGGTCGCGGGCCAGCACCTCCATTGCCGCGACCCCGCCATCCTCGATCGCGGCGATGAACTCAGAGCGCGTCGAGAAGGGAAAGTCCTCACCGCCCCACAGGCCGAGGCGCTGGGCGTAGGCGAGGTTCTGCACGGTGGTCGCGCCGGTCGCTGAGACATAGACGATGCGCGCATCGGGCAAGGCGTGCTGGAGCCGCAGCCCGGCACGGCCCTGTTGCGAAGGGGTCTGATCTCCGCGCTCGCCTTTGCCGCCGGCCGCATTGGCCATGGCATGTGCCTCGTCGAACACGATCACGCCGTCGAAATCCGCCCCCAGCCAGTCGATGATCTGCTGGACGCGGCTGACCTTCTCGCCGCGCTCCTGCGAACGCAGCGTCGCGTAGGTCGTGAACAACACGCCCGCATCGAGCCTGATCGGCGTGCCCTGGCGGAACCGGGACAGCGGCGTCACCAGCAACCGTTCCTGCCCGAGCGCTTCCCAGTCGCGCATCGCGTCCTGATGCAGGGTCTCCGACCGGCTCACCCAGACCGCGCGGCGGCGGCCTTTGAGCCAGTTGTCGAGGATGATGCCCGCGACCTGACGGCCCTTGCCGGCGCCGGTTCCGTCACCCAGCATCCAGCCACGCCGGAAGCGCACGGCGTTTTCGGCATCGTCCGGTGACGCGGTGACGACATCCCAGGTCGGATCGACGCTCCACGATCCCGCCAGATGGCCGCCATGCGCTTCGCCCGCGAGAATGACGGATTCGAGCTGGGCATCGGACAATATGCCGTCGGCGATCAGCCGGGACGGCAGCATCGGACGATAAGACGGTCTGGGCGGCGCAACCGAAGCCATCGCGGCCGACTGGACCAGCGGTGTGGGGTGCGGTCGGGCGCCGGGGATATGAATCGACTGGAGCGCATAGGGCTCGTAGATCGCCTCGGTCAGCTGGCCGGCTTCGGCCGGTGTCCAGTCGATGGTCTCATAGACCAGTTCCACCGCATCGGGCGCGCTGACCGGAGCCGACACCGGGATGGACGCAACACGTGAGCGCGTGGGCTTTGCCGCGATCGGGGGCATGGCGATCGGCATGGCGGGCGGCGGTGCATCGGGCGAAGGTGTGCGCGGCGGCACGAGGTCGAGCACCCAGGTCAGCAGCGTGGCGGTATCAGGTGCGACGCCCGGCGAGACCGGGAAGATCCTGGGGTCGTCGGCGGGCACGCGGTCGATCACGGTCAGGCGCGTGTCGATGGTGGTGCCGTGCTTCGCATAGACCCGGCCGTCGATCGCCGCCGAGAACAGGACGCGACCGCGCTCCTGAAGCAGCACGAAGGCGTCGGTCCAGGCCGGATTGTCGGGCGCGCAGCTTGCGCCGGTGATCGCGACCAGACGACCGCCCGGCGCCAGACGCGTCAGCGCCGAGCCGATATGGCGCAGCGCCGCGTCCTTCATGGTGCGATCGACATGGGCGACCGCCGAGAATGGCGGGTTCATCAGCACTACGGTGGGAACCAGGCTCGCGTCGAGATGATCATGGATATGCGCGGCGTCATGGCGGGTGACGGCGCAGTCGCCAAACAGCCTGGCCAGCACCTCGGCGCGCGTCTCGGCCAGTTCATTGAGGATCAGACGCGCGCCCCGGCTCTCGGCCTGAACGGCGAGTAGCCCGGTGCCGGCCGATGGTTCCAGCACCACGTCACCGGGCCGGATGGCGGCGGCGATCGCCGCGACGACGCCGAGCCCGGCAGGCGTCGAGAATTGCTGCAAGGCCTGGGAGGTTTGGGATCGACGCGTATGGGTCGGCAACAAGGCGCCGATCTTCCCGATCGACGCCAGCGCAGCGGCCGGAGACGCGGATTTACGGAGAATCGTAGAACCGTATTTACGCAGAAACAGAATCTGCGCCGCCTCGCAGGCGTCATAGGCGGTCTTCCAGTCCCAGGCGCCGTCCGCATCGGAGCCGCGACAAGCGGTCTCCATCGCGGCGCGCAGCGCACGGGCGTCGATGGCGCGGCCCCGTTCGAGGTCGGGCAGGATGAGATTAGCGGCGGCGAGGATCGCCTGGCCGATTGCGGCGAAACCGGACGCGGCAGGAAACGACGCCGCCGAACGGGCAGCGGATGCAGATGGGGTCATGGGAAATGTCCGAGGAGAGCGGAACTGGAGTAAGCCAGCGGACGCTCTCTCTCGATCCGACCGGCTCGCTCCGTTCCGGCCTGCCTCTCACTCTGGCCGGGGCGCCAGCCCCGCTAGCTATTGGCGTCGCCAGCGCGACGTTGTGCACACTCGATCAGCGGCTCGCAGACGCGCGAGCGGCCTTGGCGTATCCACGCTGATGCCCTGCACGGAGCCACGACGATGACGAAGCCCGCTTGACACAAAAATCCGGGCGATCCCGCACTCGGGATCGCCCGGCTGATGGCTCAGGTTCAGGCGGCGCTGATTGTGGGACCATCCCAGGCCCGGTGCCGCTGTTCGTCGATCACGAACCCATGTGATCCCGCACGATATTCAGGTTCGGGCACCAGAAACCGCCGACGGGTCGATGCCGCACGGTCGCCGCCGAGGGTCGCGACGCAATCCACGAACCCCAACCGCTCCTTCGAGGTGATCGCCGAGACCACCACCCAGCTATGGGCGTAGGCTTCGCGGAAAAGCCGGCGATCATTGGCGAAGGATTCCCCTGGTTCGAGAGCGTGGCCATGCACCGCCTCCCAGCATTCGGGATAATAGTCGCGTAGCGTGCGATCGGCGTGGCGACGCTCATAGTCCGTGAACAGATCGGGAAAGCCGATGGCGACCTTGGCCCATTCGCAATCTTCTTCATACCACCCGCCCGAAACGCGCAGCACGGCGCGCAGCGCCGCATTGCGCGCCCGGTCGAGCTTGATCCCGCCATGGCTGGCGGTCGAATGGAAGACGACGCCCTCGGCATAGATCTCACTCGACTGCGCCATGCCCCAGGGCGTGGAGATGCGCAGCCGATCCTCACGACGCCCAAGCATTCGAAGCTGGCGGCGATGCTCGGCATTCTCCTCGACATGGGCACGAAAGGCGGCTTCATCGGCGACGCTGGCTGACGCGCCATAAACATCGTTGGCGGTCCATTGGTCGATCGGCCGCGTCAGGCGCCAGCCGGTCGCCACCCTGAACCCGTTTTTCACCGGGATGGCGATGAAGCCGATATCCTCTACCCGTGCAGCGAGATGACCATCGGCGGAACGGCCAAAGACGGCGGCGATAGTATCATCCGCGTTCATGCCGCCCTCCCGAGGTCTGGCAGGATGGCGTTCGCCTCGTCGCCGACCACCTCGAACCGGGCGTTCGAATAGCGATGGCTGGCAAACCAGCTTTGCGCCGCCGCCATGTCGGGCGCGAGGTGACGCAGTTCGTCCACACCCTCCCCCTGGGTGAGCACGCGCACCATGCCATCTGCCGGCTGTTCGATGATCTCGAAATGCAGCGGGCTGGTGACATGCCAGGTCATCGTCACCACCATCATAATGACGCCGCCGCTGCCAAAATCGCCATGATGGAGCGTGAAACCCTCAGGCAGGGAATAGCTCGGCCGCACGACCGCCGGGGTCTTCTTGATCAGACGTCCGACGCCATTGCTGCGCTCCCAGGCGGCGAGCTTCTTGTTGAACCGGGCTGGAGGTCGGGGTTGGCCGTCGGAATAGCGCAGGAGCGCGCCCAGCGGCGCGGTGCGGATGAGGTCGCTCAGCGCATTGGCGCCGAAAATACATGGTGAAGTCATGGAATTTCTCCAGATACGCGAAAGCCCGGCGCAATGGCCGGCTTTCTAAGGATTGTTGAGAGATGTGCGCCGCTTAGTCTGCGGTCGCCGCGAACGGATCGACCAGCTTGTGAATGGGCTGGGCGCGGCCCATCCAGGGCTCGGGGCGAATGCAGCGCACCCAATCGGCGAAGCTGGGAATGAACCCCAGATCCTCGACGATATGCTGCTCGCCGATCAGGCGGACCGGCACGTCCCGGCCCGTCGAGATTGTGATGGTCGTACCGAAGAAGCGTTCGAGCATGAACACACCCTCGGCATGGTGTCTTAGCGCCCGATGGCGGAAGTCGGCGATGATCAGCTTCGACGGCTCGTCGAACCATTGGTGCAGCGGCAGATAGTCGTCGGGTGCGCCGCCCCATTTTTTCACCGACGACAGGGCGTGATGATAGCAATGTCCCATCGCGCCCTCCTCAAAACTCATGGGTGTAGTTTTCGGAGGTCTCGACCCGCTCATTATAGTCGAGCGCGATCGTGCCCTTCGCGACGTCGAACACGAACTCGCCGTAACCGCCTTCATTATTCTCCCAGCCGCAATGCCGACTTTCGAGGCAGGCATAGGCCAGCGTCTCGATCGCTTCGGCAAGCGGCTGGCTGAGTGATCTGGGTTCGCTCTCCCGGAACAGGAGATCGCGCAGGTCGATTGTCGCGTCCGGCAGGTCGCGAGCATCGCCGCCTGCAAAGGCTTCGATCTTCTCGGTCTGACCGGAGTCGCCACCCCCGTTGAATGTCAGGACGACGCGGGTGATGCCTGCGTCGCCAAGGGCTGCGAACAGGCTGGCCTTGTTCGCCGGATGCAGTTCCGACCGGCGCGCTTCATGGGCGTTCCATTCGGCAAAAACAGCGTCGAGGTCGATGACCGGCTTTGGGGTTTCATCGGACATTTTCCGTATCTCCGTAAAAACGCAAAAACCCGGCGCAATGGCCGGGCTTTCGGTGATGGGTGTTGGAAAGGGTGGCGGAGCGACCTGAGCCGACCCGCCTGAGTGGGCGGCTATTCGGCCGCGATCGCATAGCCTTCGGACAGGTCGTCCTCGTCAGCCGGTTGATCATCGTCTCCGCCGAGGAACGCGGGCAGCGTCTCGACATCGGCGTCGGCGATCTCGCCCTGATCGACCGCCGCCGGATCAAACGCATCTTCGATCGCCGGCGTGCGAAGCGGTTCGGGCAACCAGTCCGCCTCGGCCAGCAGCCGCTCGGCTTCGCGGGCCATGTCGCCCTTCTTGAGATGGTCGATCAGACCGGCCGTATGGTCATCCCTAGCTTCGGCGACCGCCATCAGAATGCGCGGCTTGGCGACCCGGCCGAGATAATTCTCGACCGTCGGCTTCCAGCCTGCCGCCACCATGTCGAGACCGACCGCGCGCGCCAGCACATGACTGTGCGCGAGCCGCCGCTCGACGCCATGTGCCGAGACGCGGCCGTCATAGCGACTGGTCGCCTCCCACAGCGCGTTGACCCCGAACGCGGCGCAGTGCGCGAACAGCGCCGCCTGATCGCCGCCGTCGAGCAGCATCAGCGCGTCCCACAGGTCCTTGTCGGAATCGGGCAGCCGCTTCTCCCAGGACTCATGGCGTGCGGCAATCGACCTTGCCGATGGGCTGTCCTTCATGCCCGGCGCCTGGTTCGGAAAGCTGGTGCGCGTGACCGAGATACCGACACAGGATTCGGTGCGCCCATGATAGAAGCTGGACAGCACCATCGTGTGCAGCACGGCGGCGAACGCCGTCGACGGACTGGCGGCGAACGCATCCTGCAAGGCGAGCGTGCGATGCGCGGTCAGTTCGGAGACCAGACGATCGGGCAGCGGCTTGATGATCTGCTCGTCATCATCATCCGGTTCGTCCACAACAGCCCCGCCGACCGTGACGACGGCGGACCGGGCAGCCGGCTGCTGCGAGCCAATCGGGTCGGCGGACTGATCGCCCCCAGACTCATCGTCGCCCGGCTCGATCTCGACCTGCGGCTCGTCCTCGGCGCGGACCCAGCCGCGTTCGACAAAGAGCGACCCGTCGGTGTCGAGGCTGACGAAAGCGCCGGCGATGCCTATTTCCTTCGGATCATAGGTCCTCGGCCGTTCGATCAGGCCGGCCAGTTCCTCATCGATCGCTTCGATCCGCGCCGCCACGTCCTCCGGCAGTTCCTCGGTATCCTCATAGTCCGCCTCGATGGCATTGCCCTCGGCGGTCAACGCCTCGGCGCGCGCCGATTCCACATCGGTGAGCGCCGCCGGATCGCTGTCGATCTCGCGCAGGCTGTTGAGATGACCATAGGGCAGGTCGACGGCGGCCGTGACCCACTTCCAGCCTTCACTGCCGATCCGTTCGGCCTCGGCCTGGAGCTTCGCCGCGACCAGCGTGTCGAGAAGCGCGGGATCCTGGAGCCACCCGCCGTCATCGGCCTCGAACAGGTCGCGCAGCACGCACCCGCCCGTCTCGGCATAGGCGTCGATGCCGATGAACAGCACCCGCTTGTCCGACGCGCGCACCGTATTCTCTGTGAGGCGCGACCGGATGAATGACGGCTCCTTGTTCCAGCTATGGGCAAGCAGCTCCCACACCTGTTCCTGGCGGGCATGGTCTTCGCTGACCGAGAAGGCCATGAGCTGATCGAGCGTCATGCCATCTTCGGCATAGATCTCGTGCAGCGCGGGCGACACCGATGCCAGCTTCAGGCGCTGGCGCACCACGGCGGGCGTGGTCATGAAGGTGGCGGCGATCGCCTCGATATCGTCGCCCTGGTCGACAAGGCGCTTCATGGAACGGAACTGATCGAGCGGATGCAACTGCTCGCGGTGCGTGTTCTCGGCAAGCGAGTCTTCCTCGGCCGAGATGGGATCGTTCGCATCCTTGACGATGCAGGGCACCGGGGCGTTCTTCGCCAGCCGCTTGCGCTTGACCAGCAGTTCCAGCGCGCGAAAGCGCCGGCCGCCGGCAGGCAGATGGAAGCGGCCGGTCTCCTGGCCCTCGTCGTCGAGCGTCGGACGGACGTTGAGGCTTTGCAGAAGACCACGCCGGGCGATGTCATCGGCAAGCGCCTCGATCGAGACGCCGGCCTTCACGCGCCGGACATTGGACTGGGACAGGTCGATCAGATCGAGCGGGATATCCCGCGCGCTGCTGAGGACGATTTTTGGGGCAGCTTTTGCCATGTCGGTTACTCCATGACGGGTCGCCGGGAGACTCTCTCTCGGCTGCAAGCCCGTCACAAAGCCGAAGGCCAGCCCCTCACTCTCCCTCCGGCCTGGCCCCAGGCGCCAGCGCTGGAAGGGCAAGCACCTCACGCCGCCTTCCGCTGGATTTCCGCGTCCGCGACCGCAGACTGATCGGCGGCGTCCTCGTCCCGGAAGTCGAGGAGGAAGTTTGCGGCTTTCGAGGCGGCGCTGGCGGCGCGGACGATGGCCCGATTATCCTCGCGGATGATATCGAGCCAGGAGCCCAGGTAATCGGCGTGCCGGACGGTGGGCACGATACCGAGCGCGGCGCAGACGAAGGCGCCCGCCATTTCCGCGATCAGTTCTTCGCGTCCATATTCTTTCGAACCGAACGCGCCGGTCTGATCGCGGTCGAGCCGGCTTCGGCCGCCGACCCAGTGCGATAGCTCGTGAAATGCCGTCCGATGCCAGTTTATGGGATCAAAATAGGCATCCGGTCGCGGCACCTGCACATAGTCCTGACCGGGCGCATAGAAGGCGCGATCGCCGCCAATGCGGAAGTCGGCGCCGGTCGCGGCGATCAGCGCCTCGGCTTCAGGCAGGATAAGCCCTTCAGGCACGGGTGGCGGCGGGGCGGCGATGCGTTCGGGTAATCCGTCGCACTGGTCGGTCGAAAAGACGGTGTAGCGTTTGAGGAAGGGGATCGAGCCCGGCTCGCGACCATCCTCGCTGGCGCGGCGGCGTTCGCTGTCCGGCGTGAAACGATGGGCATAGACGACAGTCGTGCCGCTCTCGCCCTTGCGGACATTGCCGCCCAGCGCCAGCGCCTGGCGGAAGGTAAGAAATGTGTGGGTCGAGAAGCCATTGGCGACCACGGCGTCCCAGAGGATCAGGATGTTGATCCCGGAATAACGATCGCCGGTCTTGCCGTTGCGCGGCATGTCGAGCGACGCCTTCGACGTGGCCCAGGGCTGAACCCACGGCACCCGTCCGGCCTCCAGTTCGGCGATGATCTTGTCGGTGATGGATTGGTAGAGGTCTGTCCGGTCGTTGCCGGTGCGAGAGGTGGTGGTGCGCGCCATCGCGAGTCTCCGCGACGGGCCGGCATCGGGCCACTCCCTCTGCCTTTCAACCCGTCACGGATAATCCGGCTATCCTCTCACTCTCGGGGCGTTGCGGGGTGCCCCCGCTGATGGGGGTATGCCCAGTTTGCGGCGGGACGATCGCAGGCTGGCACCGGCTGTCTAGACACCCGTAGCGCCGCCCTCCGTACACTATTTCTTGCTAATAGCGGTGACTTCCCCGGCGCTGCCGTCGATTCTCAGATCGAAATTCACTTCGTCGCCGACTTGCGCCGTGTCCGTTATCGTGGGCGCCGCCTTGAACGCCATAGTCATCGCGGGCCATTTCACTTCCGGGATCGGGCCGTGCGCCAGCGTGATGGTGCCCGCGCCCTTGTCGATCGCGGTGACGGTGCCGTGCCCTTTGGCCAGGATCGGTGTGGTGGCAGCAGGCGCCATTGCCATATTATCCATGCTGTCGGTCATCTCGGAAGAGGCCGATCTCTCGGCCTTCTGCCCGCAGGCGGCGGTCAGGCTTGCAAGGCCCAAGACTAAGCTTAATCGCAAGTAGTTCATGGTTTTCTCCTTCATGAAACAGGTTTCGATTTCGGTCGATGCAGCAGCAGATAGGCTGCCGGCAGAACGAGCATAGAGAGCAGCGGTGCAGTGAGCATTCCGCCGATCATGGGGGCCGCGATCCGGCTCATCACCTCTGATCCGGTGCCACTCCCCAGCAGGATCGGCAAAAGCCCCGCGAAGATTACCGCGACCGTCATCGCCTTGGGCCGGACGCGCAGGAGCGCCCCTTCCCGCACGGCGGCTTCAACCTGGGCGGTGTCCGGATCGGGGCCAAGCTCCGCCAACGCGTGTTTCAGGTAGATCAGCATCACCACGCCGAACTCGGCGGAGACACCGGCCAGCGCGATAAACCCGACGCCCGTTGCCACCGATTGGTTGAAACCCAGCAGGTAGAGGAACCAGATGCCGCCGGTGAGCGCGAATGGCAGCGTGCCCATGATCAGCGCAGCGTCATCAAACCGGCCGAAGGTCATATAAAGCAGGACAAAAATGATGAGGAGCGTCGCCGGCACCACCAACGTCAGTTTGGCAATAGCGTGCTGAAGATATTCGAACTGGCCCGAATAAGCGATGCTAACGCCCGGCGAGAGCTGCACTTGCTTCGCCACTGCCCGCTGGAGGTCGCTAACCACCGAGGTGAGATCGCGGTCGCGCACATCGACATAGATCCAGGTCGAAGGCCGAGCGTTCTCGGTCTTGAGCATCGGTGGCCCCTCGGCGATCGAGACGCTCGCGACCGTGCCCAGGGTGATCTGCTGGCCCGATGGAGTCAGGACCGGTAGCGTCCGTAGTCCTTCAAGGCTGTCGCGCAGCTCGCGCGGATAGCGCACGCTGATCGGATAGCGCGCCAGCCCTTCGACCGTCTCGCCGATGGTCTCGCCGCCAATCGCACCCGAGACGATCGCCTGCACATCGACGATGTTAAGCCCGTACCGGGCGGCGGCGGCGCGGTCGATATCAACATCGACATAGCGCCCGCCGGTCAACCGCTCGGCTAGCGCCGAGCTGACGCCTGGCACGGTTTTGGCGACCGTTTCTATGGCATGCGCGATACGATCGAGCTGGGCGAGATCCGACCCCGACACCTTGACTCCGATCGGGCTCTTGATGCCGGTCGCCAGCATGTCGATGCGGTTACGGATCGGCGGCACCCAGACATTGGTAAGGCCGGGCAGTTTCACCGTGCGGTCCAGTTCGTCGACCAGCTTCTCCGGCGTCATGCCAGGGCGCCATTGGTCTCTCGGCTTGAACTGAATGGTCGTCTCGAACATTTCCAGCGGCGCAGGATCGGTCGCGGTCTCGGCTCGCCCAGCTTTGCCGAACACGCTTTGTACCTCAGGCACCGTCTTGATCAGCCGGTCGGTCTGCTGGAGCAGCTCCGAGGCTTTCGCCGCCGACATGCCCGGCAATGCGGAGGGCATATAGAGCAGATCGCCCTCGTCCATATTAGGCATAAACTCGCCGCCGAGCCGCGATAGCGGCCAGGCCGTGGTCGCAAACACCAGCGCCGCGATCAGCAGCACGGTTTTCGGCCGACGCAGCGTCCAGTCGATCGCGGGGCGATAAATATGAGTAAGCCAACGGTTGATCGGATTGGCCTGTTCGGCCGGAATGCGCCCCCGGATTAACCAGCCCATCAAGACCGGTACCAAAGTCACCGACAGGATCGCCGCCGCCGCCATCGCATATGTCTTGGTGAAAGCGAGCGGGGCGAACAGCCGGCCTTCCTGCCCCTGGAGCGTGAAGATCGGCACGAACGACAGCGTAATGATCAGCAAGCTGAAGAAAAGGGCCGGGCCGACCTCGGCGGCCGCATCGGTGACGATCCTCCAGCGTTGATCGTTATCGAGCTGCTGGCTGGGATGATCCTGCTCCCAATGTTCGATCTTCTTATGGGCATTCTCGATCATGACGACTGCCGCATCGACCATCGCGCCAATGGCGATGGCGATGCCGCCCAACGACATGATGTCAGCGTTGACCCCCTGGAACCGCATGACGACGAACGCCGCCAGCACGCCCAGGGGCAAGGTAAAGATCGCGACTAGCGCCGAACGGACATGCCACAGGAAGAGTGCACACACGATTGCGACGACGACAAATTCTTCGAGCAGTTTATGGGTGAGGTTCTCCACTGCGCGGTCGATGAGCTGCGAACGATCATAGGTGGTAATGACCTCCACCCCAGGCGGAAGGCTCGTCTTGAGTGTATCGAGCTTGTCCTTAATCGCTGCGATCGTTTCACGCGCGTTTTTGCCCGAACGAAGAATGACGATGCCGCCCGCCACTTCGCCTTCGCCGTTGAGCTCTGCGATGCCGCGTCGCATCTCGGGTCCGATCTGGATCGTGGCGACATCGCCAAGCGTCACCGGCACGCCGCCCGCAGCGGTGCGGAGCGGGATCGTGCGGAAATCGTCGAGCGTCTTCAGATAGCCTGAGGCGCGGATCATATACTCGGCTTCGCCCATCTCGAGCACCGAGCCGCCGGTTTCCTGATTGGCCTTCTGAATGGCCTCGACCGCCTGGGCGTGGGTGATACCGTAGGCGGCGAGTTTCACCGGATCGAGTAGCACCTGATATTGCTTCACCATGCCGCCGATGCTGGCGATCTCCGCAACACCCGGCACGGTCTTCAGTTCATAGCGGAGGAACCAGTCCTGCAAGGAACGAAGTTGTGACAGGTCGTGCCGGCCGCTTTTATCCACCAGCGCATATTCATAAACCCAGCCCACACCGGTTGCGTCCGGTCCGAGTGCGCTACGCGTGCCGGCCGGCAATCGCCCCTGCACTTGATTGAGATATTCGAGCACACGGCTGCGCGCCCAATAGAGATCTGTGCCGTCCTCGAAGATCACATAAACGAAGCTGTCGCCGAAGAAGGAATAGCCACGCACCGTCTTGGCGCCCGGCACCGACAGCATGGTGGTGGTGAGCGGATAGGTGACCTGATTCTCGACGATCTGCGGCGCCTGGCCTGGATAGGAGGTGCGGATGATAACCTGTGTGTCTGAGAGGTCGGGCAACGCATCGATCGGGGTCGAACGCACCGCCCATATCCCGACGCCCATCAGAGCGAGGACCCCGATCACGACAAGGAAGCGGTTCCTGACCGACCAGTGGATGAGATGGGCGATCATTGGCCTGTCACCTTCGACATGCGCCGTACCGTCGGCCCAGCCGGCGGTCGGTCAAAGCCGAAACGGACGCGGTCACCAGTCTTAAGATCTCGCGCGAGCGCTGGATTCGCGAGCTGGAAGGTCATGGTCATCGCCGGCCAGTCGAGGGCGGGGACGGGCTCATGGCTGAGCGTGACCGACTGCGCCGTGATCTGCTCGATCTTTCCCGTGGTTTCATAGAGTGTCGAAGCGGATTTTCCCGGTGTAGCGGAGGGAGCGCCAATCGGCCGTGCCTCCACGCCAGACAGGCTCGCTTCGGAATCGATCAGGAACTGTCCCGATACGACGATCTTCTCCCCTTCGCTGAGACCCGCGAGGATCTCTGTGTCGTCGCCGGACTCGCGTCCGGGCTGCACCTCGGCGGGCCGGTAGCGGCCCTTGTCGAGCGCGAGCATCACCAATGTCCGCTTGCCAGTGCGGATCAGTGCTTCGGAAGGCACCAGCAGCGCCGGTTGCGCGCTTCCCCCAAACGAGACCGTAGCAAACATGCCTGGCCGCAGGCGGCCACCACGATTGGGCAGCTCTATCCGGACGGTCAGTGTCCTGCTGTCGGTCTGCGTCTCGGGCAACACGGCCGATACACGGCCGGTCAAGATTTCGCCGGGAAAGGCAGCCAGCGTTGCCTGCACGCTCTGTCCTGGCCGCAGCGACCCCGCGACGGCTTCGGGAACGGCGGCGTTGAGCCAGACGGTTCCGAGTCCATTAATCTCCGCCAGCGTCTGGCCCGCCGCCACCGTCATGCCGGCACGCACGCCGAGCGTTTTGATGACGCCGCCGGTTGGAGCCGACACGGTGATGACATTGTTGGGTCGTTCGCCGCGTTCGACTGCGGCAATGGTGCCCGAAGGGATGCCTAACAGCGCGAGCCGTTGACGCGCGGCGCGAGTCAGCGCCGCATCGCCTGTCCGGCGAACCGCCAGATATTCTGCCTGCGCACCCGCCCATTCGGGGACGAGCAAATCCGCGAGCGGCGCGCCCGCACCCATCACATCGCCCGGCGCACGGCCATAAACGCGCTGGACGAAGCCGGAAGCGCGCGCCTGCACGATAGCGACATCACGCTGGTTGAAATCGATCGTGCCGGTGGCGGTGAGGCTGGACCCTAACGATCCCATCCGGGCCTCGACCACGCGCAGGCCAAGGCTCTGCGTACGTGCCGGATCGATCGTTACCCCTGCTTCGCTTGGCCCCTCGTCGGCATATTTGGGGACGAGTTGCATATCCATGAACGGCGATTTGCCGGGCTTGTCGAAATGCTGGCTGGGGACCATCGGGTCATACCAATAGAGTATTTTCCCGCTCGCATCGGTTCCTGGATCAGCTGCCCGGTCATGGCTGAGGGTGGCAATGCCATAGCCCACGCCCCCTGCTGCCAGAGCAATAGCAGCAGCGACGAGGCCAAGCTTTACGCGCGGAGAAAGATCGAGGTTCATCGGCGGTCGCTCCCATAGGTGAGGACAAGACGTGCGCCGTCACGCGCCACCAGCGCCTCGCGGTCGAGCGTCTCGATTTCGGTGTTAGCCAGCATGGTCTGAGCCTGGATCACGTCGAGCAATCCAGCACGGCCCGCCGAATAGCTGGCGATCTCGAGATCGACCTGCTGTCGCGCCAGCGGCAGCAGGTCGTTGCGCGAGCGCATCCATTGCTCATGGTGCATGACATGATCGGCAATCCCTGCTTGGAGATCAGCCGCCAGCGCGCGCCGCATGTCTTCCTGCTCGGCGAGCGCCGCGCTCGCGCTCGCGCTGCTGGCCGCGATCATCGGGTCCTGCCGCGTGCCCGCGAATAGTGGCAGGCTGATCGTGACGCCGGCCGACACCATGTCGCCATAGCGATCGGCGCGGCGCTGGTAGGCGACATCGAAACTCCAGTCCGGCCGTTTCGTGGCGCGGGCTGCGGTGACATCCGCCTCCGCCTGTCGTGTTCGCGCCATCGCTGCGTTCAGATCGGGATGCTGGTCGACCGCCTCGCGCAAGCCGGACGGATTGATCGCGAAATCGGGGATCGTGCCAACGACCTCCGGGTTCGCATCGCCCGTCCAACGGGCGAGCATCGAGCGAGCACGAACTGCATCGGCCGCGACTTCGCTTCTCCTGTCCTCAAGCGCGGCAATTGCCTGGCGGATGTCGAGTGTTTGCGCGGGCCGCGCTGAGCCCGACGCTACGCCCGAACGCGCGGCGACCGCGAGGCCATTTTGCCGCGCAATGATGGCATCAATCACTGCAAGACGTCGGCCTGCATAATAGAGATCGATCCAGGCAAGCGCGGCCGCCACCCTGACGCGACGGGCTTCGGCCACGCCGTTGGCCTCGGCTGCCGCGATGTCAGCCTGGGCGCGCCCCTGCTGGGCATGGCGCTTGGCGGCATTGGGCACATCTTGGCTGATGCCCACCCGCGCCATCGTCATGCTGTCGCCGGCATAGGTGAAGGCGGGCGGACCCGAGACGGGGAAATTGTCGAGACCCACGCCAAGTTTGGGGTCAGGAAGCCGCCCGGCGGCTATCGCGGTCGCCCGGCGCGCCTCAACATCGAGGCTACGGGCCTGTACTGACGGCGCGGTCTCCGCCCTGGAAAGGGCATCCTCAAAGGTCAGCGGTTGCGCGAAGGCAAAGCTCGGCATTGCGGCGGACAGCAGCGCAACGAACACATAGCGCATGGAAAACTCCCGTTGGAGAGATCGGACCAGCGCGGGGCAGGATTGCAGGCATAGGGTGGCGACGAAACAGGGGGCGTTCCGCCGCCACCGCCAGCCCGGCAATGATGCGACCCGAAGGCGCCGGGGCTGATTTTAGTCGGCCGATGGCATGGAATGACCATCATGCATGGACTTCATGCAATCAGCGGCATTCATCTTCATCATGTCGCACGAACAGTTCGCCATCTGTGCCTGATCGGGCACCCACACGCGCTTCCGCGCAGGGCCGGTAGCCCGCGGGCCGTATTGAGGCGCCGACTGCCACTCCCAATGCCCTTGAGGCGTGGTCTGGGCGTTGTCGGTCGCCCATACGGGCGTGGTGAAGCTGAGGGCCGCCAGCAATGCGGCCGAAAGCAACTTCATAGTCATCACGAATATCCTTTGACTGAATGGAAACGGATCGGGTTCGGGGCGCGGTGCTGCCGCGTGCCGAACAGACGCGATCGGTCAATCAGCCAAGGTTCATGGGAGGATCGGGATCGGGGGCGAAGTTCTTGCCAGTGAGTACGGTCGTCGCCGACCAGAAAATCGGCTTGCCGTGGATGTGAAGTGCCGCGAGGTTTCCAGGAAGATCAACCGCCATCAACGGCACGACGCACCCCATGGCGGCGATGCAATCAAGGGTGAGACCCTTGCATGGCTTTTCCTTTGGCGCCGGCAGCTGCATGGCCATCATGGCCATGCAATCCGCGTCCATCGCCATTGTCTTGGCCGGCGCGGTCGCGGGAACGCTGCGCGCATAGGCCAACTCAGCTCCGAAGAGGCCGATCAGGGCTCCGATGAGGAGCAGCGAGACGAGGAAACGCTTCACGATGGAATTTATCTATAACAACCCTGTCCTGACGGCAATCGCCGTCTATCCTTGATGCCGCGCATATATACGGGTGCCGTTGGAGCCAAAGGCCGTGACCACATAGGGATCGCCGCGCCGCCCCGGCACTTCCATTCCTGGCGATCCAATCGGCATTCCAGCGACAGCCAGTCCTGATACGCCTCTCGGGCGCTGGGCAAGCACCCGCTTCATGTCTGCGATGGGAACATGACCCTCGAAGACCATGCCGTCGACGAGAGCGGTGTGACAGGAGGAAAGCGAGACAGGAACGCCACGCGCACGCTGAAGGGTGGATCGCTTCTGATCATCGACCATCCTGACGGGCCTGTCGAATTGTGTCCGCACCTGGGCAGCCCATTGCTCGCAGCAGCCACAGCCTGGGTCGCGATGCACCACAATCGGTCCTGCCGCGCTCGCCGCCGTTGCGGATAGCATCAATGCCGCCGCAGCTAGATGAAATTTCATGCTCCGAGTCCTCTCATATTCCACGACCTTTACGCACCCGCGGCGCGGACCCCTCGAAATTTGTCGATTGTCAGTCGAGGCGATCGAGAATCGCCTTCATCTCGTCGATTTCCTGGCGTTGCGATGCGATGATTTGGCCGCATAGACGTTCGACTTCTCCATCGCGCAGATCCGCTTCACGGCACATCAGGATCGCGCCTGAATGATGGGGGATCATTGAGCGCAGAAAGGCACGATCGCCGATCGTTGCCTGGGTTCGGATCAAAGCAAACGAACTAAAAAAGGCGATCAACGACAACGTAATGATTGTGAGATTGGCCGTCCTCTCGATGCGGTCGCCGAACGCGCCTTATTCCGACCTGCAACGCAGCGCGACGATGAGCGGACAACTCACGTTGCTGTCGTGGACACGACAATCGCGGACCATTCTGGAGAGCGCCGCATCCATCCGCTTGAGGTCCGCGAGCCGTGCGCGTACGTCCGTCAAGCGCGCACCGGCAATTTCCGCAGCTTCGCTGCAATGCGTACCATCCTCAAGCCGCAACAATTGCGCGACTTCATCCAGGCTGAAACCCAGGCGCTGAGCGGCCTTTATGAATTTCACGCGGGCCACGTCCGCTTCACCGTAGCGCCGGATACCACCATAAGGGCGATCCGGTTCGACGAGCAGCCCTTTGCGCTGATAAAAACGGATCGTCTCAATACTGACCCCGGCCGATTTGGCGAACACTCCGATGGTCAGATTTCCCAACGCGAACTCCTCCAGCTTGACTCCGTACCTAAGTCCGGAGGTAGCCTTATTTCAACAAGCCGATGCGCGAAAGGAAATATATGTCGGAAATGCCTTTGGAGGAGCCCGGAAAGGGGCGCGGCGCGCTGGTTGCAGGTGGAATTGCCGCGGTCCTGGCATCGGCCTGCTGCCTCGGCCCTCTTGTATTGGTCTCGCTCGGATTTTCAGGCGCCTGGATCGGCAATCTGACCGTGCTGGAGCCCTACCGGCCGCTCTTCACTGGAGCGGCGCTGATCGCGTTGTTTTTCGCATGGCGCCGCATCTTCCGTCCAGCCCACGCCTGCGATCCGAACGATATGTGTGCGATCCCCCGTGTGAGGACCGGCTACAAGATCACTTTCTGGATCGTGGTGGCTCTCGTGCTGGTCGCCCTCGCATTTCCTTATGCTCTGCCGTTCTTCTACTGAAAGGAGTCCTCATGAAAAAACTTGCAGTTCTTGCCGCGCTCATCGCCACGCTTGCCACGCCGGCTTGGGCGGCCACCAAGACTGTCACGCTGTCGGTGCCTGGCATGACCTGCGCGGCTTGTCCGATTACGGTCAAGAAAGCCCTCGCCAAGGTCGCTGGTGTCGAAACGGCCGAGGTCAGTTTTGAACGGCGCGAAGCCGTCGTGACCTTCGATGACGCCAGGACCAATGTCCAGGCACTGACCAAGGCCACCGAGAACGTCGGCTATCCTTCCACGGTCAAGAAGTAAGGCGGGCGGCATGAGCGAAGCTATTGCATTGGGCGAACTACCGCTGCACGTCGCCGTGATTGGCAGCGGCGGGGCGGCGATGGCGGGTGCCCTCAAGGCCGCCGAGCAAGGCGCGCGTGTGACCCTCATCGAGCGAGGCACGATCGGCGGGACCTGCGTCAATGTCGGCTGCGTACCGTCAAAGATCATGATCCGCGCAGCGCATATTGCTCATCTCCGCGGCGAGAGCCCGTTCGACGACGGCATCTCGGCGACATCGCCGGCTGTCCTGCGGGAACGGCTGCTGGCCCAGCAGCAGGGGCGCGTCGAGGAGCTGCGCCATGCCAAATATGAGGATATCCTCGACGGCAACCCCGCCATTACCGTTCTGCACGGCGAAGCCCGGTTCAACGGCGAGCGCAGCCTGATCGTGCACATGACAGGCGGCGGTGAGCACGAGGTGGCGTTCGACCGCTGCCTAGTCGCGACCGGCGCGAGCCCGGCCATTCCGCCGATCGCCGGTCTCATGGATACGCCCTATTGGACCTCCACCGAGGCGCTGGCGAGCGACACCATCCCCGAACGGCTGACAGTTATCGGGTCATCGGTCGTGGCGGTGGAGCTGGCGCAGGCTTTCAGCCGATTGGGAGCGAAGGTCACGATCCTTGCGCGCAGCACCTTGTTCTTTCGCGAGGACCCGGCCGTCGGCGAGGCACTAACCGCGGCCTTTCGCGCCGAGGGAATCGACGTGCTTGAGCACACGCAGGCTAGTCAGATCGCCCATGTCGATGGTGAATTTATGCTCGCGATTCCGGGTGGCGAGTTGGGTGCCGACCGCCTGATGGTGGCCACAGGCCGCTCACCCAACACGCGAGATCTGAACCTCGAAGCCGCCGGAGTAAATGTGAACCAGCAAGGTGCCATCACCGTCGATCAGGCGATGCGAACCAGCGCTCCGGCCATTTACGCGGCCGGCGACTGCACCGATCAGCCGCAGTTCGTTTATGTGGCAGCGGCGGCGGGAACGCGAGCCGCGATCAACATGACTGGTGGCGACGCCGCGCTGGATTTGACCGCAATGCCGACCGTCGTGTTTACCGAACCGCAAATCGCAACGGTAGGCTATTCCGAGGCGACCGCGCACCATGACGACATCGAGACCGACAGCCGCACGCTCAGCCTCGACAATGTGCCGCGCGCTCTCGCCAATTTCGACACGCGAGGCTTCATCAAGCTGGTTATTGAAGAGGGTAGCCGGCGGTTGATTGGCGTCCAGGCCGTGGCACCAGAAGCCGGGGAGTTCATTCAGACGGCGGCCCTCGCGATCCGAGCCGGCATGACCGCCGAGGAGCTGGCCGATCAGTTGTTCCCCTATCTCACCATGGTCGAGGGACTGAAGCTCGCCGCGCAGACGTTCCGCAAGGATGTGAAGCAACTGTCGTGCTGCGCGGGTTGATTGAAGTGACCGGAGGATACCCCGGGTGCGCGGACTGGCGGCGTAATCTGAAGCAACCTTAGCCAAGCCGCCAAACTGTCCGAACAACCGGCGCCAGCCTCAACCCCCCAATATTTCTGCAAGCTTGGCACGGGCGCGATAAAGTCTGGTTTCCACGGCCTTCCCGCTAATCCCAAGCGCTCCTGCCGTTTCGGCCTGACTTAACTCCTCGATCGTGCGGAGCACGAGCACTTCTCGGAGATTGGCCGGCAGTGTGCCGATAGCCGCCATCGTGCGTTCCAGTTCGTGTCGATCGGCCAGTTCGACATCGGCGCCTGCGGTGCCGTCCGCGATGTGCCACGCTTCTTCAATAGGGCGGGCAAAGGTAAAGAAGCGGCGGACAGCGCGGCGTCGTGCCCAGTCCCGCGCCTTGTTGATTGCGATGCGCGAGATCCATAGCCGAAACGGGCGTTCGCCATCATAGCTGTGCAAAGCCGAAAATGCGGCGATGAAGCTCTGCTGGGTAAGGTCGACGGCGGCGTCCGCGTCACCGACATGACTGCGCAGCAAGCGGAACACGCTGCCTCGGTGACGCTGCATCAATTCACTATAGGCGAGTTGTCGTCCGCCCAACGCGAGCGCTGCCAGCTCGCCATCCGAGCAGGCGGCGAGATCGAGACTCACCGTTCTTTGGCCGTCAGCGCCCTGACTACTGTGGCGTCAAACTTGGCGGCCTGTTCAGGTGTGAGAACGGCCCGCATGGCGAAGATATGTTCAAGCGTTTCTTTCTGAAGCTCGCCCATCGCCTGATGTGAACGATCAATCGCAGCGCCAACAGCAGGACCATAGCCGTGTTCGGCCTGAATGGCATCGGCAAGCCTGGCATTATCAGCGCGCAGTTCTAGTTCCAGTGCCTGCCTACGGATAGCGAAACGACGCTCGATCTCATCCATTTGCGTTTGCTGTGCGCGGTCGAGTTTAAGCTCATGGTGAAGCAAGGAGTGAAGTTCATTTTCGACTGGTGCCGGCCCTGCGATGAACGCGCGGCCAATAAATGCACCCGCTATCGCCGCGAGAAAGGCAATTACCGCGATAAGCAACAGACGGCGACGGTCCGTCATTCGCTTGCACCGAGAAGCGTCGAAGGAGCCAATGCCGGCGGCGCGCCGAGAGGGGCGATCGATGTGGTGCTAGTCTCGTGTGTTGCTATCACTGAGCCAAACAATCCGATCGAGAGCGCAAAGACGGCCGCTATGCCGAAAGCCGTGCTCGGCAACGGAGTGCCATACCTTCGTTGGAAGATAACCGCTTCCATTACGGCACCGTCGATTTGTTCCAACCTGGGGTCTACCGGAAGCTCTCTTAAGCGCCTGAGCGCCGCATCTATGTCCATCATCTCACTACTCCCGCCCCCCCAATCCGCCACATTACGCATGGCAGTTTACGCATGGTAGCGGAAAACCCCTCGACGCTTGGTAACGAGGGGTAAGCGGCCAGGCTGCGTAAAATACATCGAACCCAACGGAGATGTTCGATGAAGACAAAGACGAAATTCGCAGCCCTGCTGGCAATTCTGTCAATCGGCCTGTCAACGCCGGCGCTCGCCCATCCCAAGCTCGTTAGCTCGACGCCGGCGGCCAGTGCGACGGTTGGTGCCACAAACCGCCTGACGCTTACATTTAGCGAGCGACTGATGCCGCGCCTGTCCGGTGTCGATCTTACGATGACCGGTATGCCGGGCATGGCAAACCATGCCCCGATGAAGATTGGTGGAGTGACAACTGCGATTGGAGAGGATGGCAAGACGCTCATCGTGACCCTGGCGCGTCCGCTGACCGCTGGCAGCTACAAGGTCGACTGGCATGCCGTCGCGGCCGACACTCATCGGATCACTGGCAGTTTAACCTTTACGGTGCGCTGAAGAATGGACGGTCCGCTTGTCGCGATCCGCTGGTCACTCTACGCGGATCTTGGACTGTTGTTCGGGTTGCTCCTCTTCGCGCTCTATGCCCTGAAGGGGTCTGAGCGCGAGGAGTTGCTCCCGCTCCGCTGGTTGACAACAGCGTTGGCCGGGTTGGGCATTGGGCTGAGCGGCTTGAGCTTCGTTCTTGCCGTCGCCGCGATGCTTGGCGTCGATCTGAAGGACGTCGATCATGCCTCGGTTATGATGATATTGACCGAGACGCCCGTCGGTTGGGCACTGCTCGCGCGTATATTGGCGCTGACCATATTATGCGCTGCCGTTCATGCTTCCTGGGCGTTCCGGAAAGCCGGGATAACAATTCTTGCCCTTATTGCCGCGATCCCAGTCGCCAGCCTCGCCTGGTCAGGTCATGGCGCCGCGTCGGAAGGTCTCACGGGGATGGTCCACCTTGTCGGTGACATCCTTCATTTGCTTGCCGCATCGGCGTGGATTGGTGCCCTGGCCGCCTTTATCCTGATCCTGTCACGCCGCTCTCCAATGTTTGAGCCGCTCGATGCAGCACATCGGGCGCTTGCCGGTTTCGCCACTGCTGGCACGGTCATCGTTGGCTTGATCTTCGTGACGGGCGTTGTGAACAGTTACGCGCTGATCGGGCCGCAAAATATGTCGGGGCTATTCCAGAGTGCCTATGGCCGGCTGCTCCTCATCAAGCTCGTCCTTTTCGGACTGATGCTTGCGCTGGCAGCTAGTAATCGCTTCAGTCTGACCCCAGCGCTGGCGACAGGAATCAAAGACGGCAACATAGAAGGAGCGGTGTCGCGGCTGCGTCGAAGCCTCTGGCTCGAAGTTGGCGCCGGGATACTCATCCTCGCTTTGGTCGCATGGCTGGGAACGCTGCTGCCACCAGCATCCGCAGGGTGACGAGAAGCGCCTCAAACAAGCGCGACGACAGGCGCCGGGCGCTCAAAAAGAACAGCTAATGGCATCGGTCGGTTGGGCGCGCTACACAGGCTCAGATTTCGCCGATCCTGTTTCACACATGAACGGCCGCCAGCGATTACAGGTTGAGAGGTGCCGCCCCGATTCCGACAGCGGAGTCCAACATACTCACCTACATTGTCTGTAACCCAAAGCTTCACATGTCACTGGTTGCACCGTTCGCGTAGCCGGACATACGCTCGATGATCGGGCAATCGGGACGGTCGTCGCCATGGCAGCGGTCGGCCAGTTCCAGTAGCGTGCGGCGCAGGGCCTGAAGCGCTTTGGCCTTGCGGTCGAGTTCTTCGGCGCGGGCGATGGCGAGCGCTTTTACCTCCGCACTGGCGCGCTGGCTGTTGCTCCACAGCCCGAGTAGATCGCGGATGTCCTCGATCGGAAAGCCAAGATCGCGCGCATTGGCGATGAAGCGCAGGCGGTGGACATCGGCATCGGCATAATCGCGATAGCCGCTGTCCCGGCGCGGTGGCGCCGGGATCAGGCCGATCTTCTCATAATGGCGGATCATCCGCTGCGAGACCCCGCTCTCTTTCGAGGCTGCGCCGATATTCACAGCTTCACCCGGTTGAGACGCAGTGCGTTGGCGACGACGCTCACCGACGACAAGGCCATCGCCGCCGCGGCGATCATCGGCGAGAGCAGGATGCCGAAGAACGGATAGAGCAATCCAGCAGCGATCGGCACGCCTGCCGCGTTGTAGACGAAGGCGAAGAACAGGTTCTGGCGAATGTTGGCCATCGTCGCCTCGCTGAGCTGGCGGGCGCGGACGATGCCGTTGAGATCGCCCTTGAGTAGCGTCACGCCCGCGCTTTCCATGGCGACATCGGTGCCGTGCCCCATCGCGATGCCGACATCGGCGGCCGCCAATGCCGGGGCATCATTGACCCCGTCGCCCGCCATCGCGACGACACGGCCTTCCTGCTTCAGCCGCACGACGACATCTGCTTTCTGGTCGGGCAAGACATCAGCCTCGACCGCATCTATGCCGAGTTGGCGCGCGACCGCCTCAGCGGTCGTCCGATTGTCGCCAGTCAGCATCACCACCTTGATGCCGTCGGCGCGGAGGGCGGCCAGCGCCTCGGGCGTCGTCGGCTTGATCGGATCGGCGATGGCGAAAATACCAACGGCCCGATTATCCAGCCCCATGAAGATCGCGGTCGCGCCATCGCTGCGAAGCGCATCGGCCTCGGCGGCAAGCGGCGCGGTGTCGATTCCCGATTCCGCCAGAAAACGCGCATTGCCGAGCGTGACGCGCTTGCCCTCGATCACCCCCAGGGCACCCTTGCCGGTCGGCGAGTCAAAGTCGCTGACGGGCGGAATTTCGATGTTCCGGCCCGTCGCCGCGTCAACGATCGCCAGCGCCAGCGGATGCTCCGATGCGCGCTCCACACCGGCGGCGATTCGCAGAATTTCCGCTTCGACATATCCGTCCGCCGCGATGATCCGGGTGACGGCGGGCTTGCCTTCGGTCAGCGTGCCGGTCTTGTCGACGACCAGCGTATCGACCTTCTCCATATGCTCCAGCGCCTCGGCGTTCTTGATGAGGACGCCAAGCCCTGCGCCGCGCCCGACGCCGACCATGATCGACATCGGTGTCGCCAGTCCCAATGCGCAGGGGCAAGCGATGATCAGCACCGATACCGCCGCGATCAGCCCATGGGCAAAGCGCGGCTCTGGACCCCAGACGCCCCAGATGACGAAGGCGAGGACAGCGACCCCGATGACAACCGGCACGAACCAGCCGGAGACCTGATCGGCCATGCGCTGGATCGGCGCGCGGGAGCGCTGCGCCTCGGCGACCATCTGGACGATACGCGAAAGCATCGTATCGCGCCCGACCTTGTCGGCGCGGATGACCAGGGCGCCGCTCTGGTTCATGGTGCCGCCGATCACCGTATCGCCATCCGACTTGGTGACGGGCATGGATTCGCCCGTCACCATCGATTCATCGAGCGCCGAGCGCCCGTCCTCGACGACGCCGTCGACCGGCACCTTTTCACCCGGCCGCACCCGTAGCCGGTCGCCCACCGCCACATCCTCCAGTGGGATTTCCGCTTCGCTGCCATCGTCGGCGATACGTCGCGCGGTTTTCGGGGCAAGGTTCAGCAACGCCTTGATCGCGCCCGACGTGCGCTCGCGGGCGCGCAGCTCCAGCACCTGCCCCAGTAACACGAGCACGGTGATGACGGCGGCCGCCTCGAAATAGACCGCAACCGTCCCGTCGGCGGCGCGGAAGGCATCCGGGAAGATGCCGGGCGCCAGCGTCGCGACGACGCTATAGGCCCATGCGACCCCGGTCCCCATCGCGATGAGCGTGAACATGTTGAGATTGCGGGTTTTGAGCGATGCCCAGCCACGCTCGAAGAAGGGCCAGCCCGCCCACAGCACGACCGGCGTCGCCAGTGCGAATTGAATCCAGATCGACACCTTCATCGGCACGAGATGATGCAGCGCCGGGAACAGATGCCCGCCCATTTCAAGGATGAAGACCGGGATCGCCAGCACGAGGCCAATCCAGAAACGGCGCGACATGTCGGTCAGTTCGGCGCTCGGTCCGGTGTCGGCGCTGACCATTTCCGGCTCAAGCCCCATGCCGCAGATCGGGCAGGCGCCGGGATGATCCTGCCGGATTTCGGGATGCATCGGGCAGGTCCACATCGTGCCCGGAGGAGCATCGACGGCGCGGTCGGCCGCCGACTTGTTCAGATATTTTTCCGGGTCGGCGATGAACTTCTCGCGGCAGCCGGCGCTGCAAAAATGGTAGTCATGGCCGGCATGGCTTGCGTGATGCGTGGTGGTTTCGGGATCGACCGTCATGCCGCAAACCGGGTCGACAACCAGTCCGGCGGAATGCTTGTCATGGCCTCCACAACGACTGTGGTCCCCGGAATGATCGCTCTGGTTCGACTCGGCCATTACACCGTCTCCTTCTATCACACAGCAATATGGGGCTTGACACTATGTTAGAGTCAATATGCGCCTTGACCTTGTCATAGTGTCAAGGTGCATCGAGAGTTCTAGAAGGATTCGAATCGTTGTCACCAATGGCCAACCACCCCACAGGATTGTGATGAAGTTGCTTTCGTCACTCCTGATTGCGCTTGTCATGCTCTTCTCGTCTGTATCCATGGCGAGCGGCAATGCAGCGGCTATGCCGTACCAGGGCGCAGTGGAGGTGGCTTCGGTGGCAGGACATTGTGCCGGCAGCGAGTCTTCCTCTGATCGTAAATCACCCGAACCCGGCATGCACTGCGCCGTTGCCTGCGCGGCGTTCCCGGCAATGCCTCCCCTCATCGAGCAGCGGGATCGGCCAACAAAGACGTTATATTCTATTGTGGGACAGCGATATCTCGCCGCGATCACGCTTGAGGGAGAAACGCCGCCGCCGCGTATGACTCCGAGGAATTGAGGTTCACCCCACTTTCTTCCGGAGATTAGCCATGAAGTTGATAATTGCTGCGATCACGATGATGATCGCCACGCCAGCCTTCGCCCAAAGCGTCGCACCGGCCGATGTGCATACCCAACACACCACTCAAGCCGGAACGACCGGCCAAGGCAGGCATGAAGGCCACGATATGTCCAGCGGCTGCTGCGACAAGGATGCCGATGGCAAGATGGCCTGCTGCGAGAAAATGAAGGCCGAGGGCAAGGCGACGTCCCCTTCGGGAGCGCCTGCCGCCGATCCGCATGCCGGACATGGCACGGGTCAGCACTGATCGGACGCGAACCGGGAGGCGACTTCTCGCCTCCCGGTCCATTCAGCACATAGAAGGCTCCCCGGTGGAGCCGAGGACAAAATCATGACACAGACGATCGATCGACGATCCCTACTGCGTGCCGGCGCGGTCGGTGCCGCCGGACTGGGCTTTTCCGGCCTGTTTCCGGCCTGGGCGCAGACCGGCTCGCTGGGCCTGGCACCACAGATGCCCACGCTTTCGGGCGAGGATATCCATCTCAAGATCGCCAATACCGCTTTCACGGTCGGCGGGCGTACCGGCCACGCCGTTACGATGAACGGTGTACTCCCAGCGCCGCTGATCCGGCTGCGCGAGGGGCAGAATGTGCGCCTCCATGTCGAAAACACGCTGGATGAGGACAGCTCGATCCATTGGCACGGGCTGATCGTTCCGTTTCAGATGGACGGCGTTCCCGGCGTCAGCTTTCCCGGCATCAAGCCGCACACCACCTTCGTTTACGAATTTCCGCTGCTGCAAAGCGGCACCTATTGGTATCACAGCCATTCGGGCCTCCAGGAGCAGCAGGGCCATTACGGACCGATCGTGATCGATCCAGCGGAGTCCGATCCTGTCGCCTATGATCGCGAGCATGTGATCGTGCTAAGCGACTGGACCTTCCTGCATCCGCACCAGCTCGTCACCAAGCTCAAATCAGAAGGCGGCTATTTCAACCGCCAGAGGCAGACGCTGTTCGGCATGCTGCGTGGTGGTCCCGAGGAGAGCATGTCCGCTTCCGACCGCGCCATGTGGGGAAAGATGCGGATGGACCCCACGGACATCGCGGACGTGACGGCTGCCACCTATACTTATCTCGTCAATGGTCACGGGCCGCAGGAAAACTGGACCGGCCTCTTTCGCTCCGGCGAGCGGGTGCGGCTGCGCTTCATTAATGCTGCTACCATGACGATCTTCAATATCCGCATTCCGGGTCTGCCCATGACCGTGGTCAGCGCTGATGGGCTGAATGTCCGTCCGGTGACCGTGGACGAATTCCAGATCGGCAATGCCGAGACCTATGACGTCATTATCCAGCCAACCGAGGACAAGGCGTTCACGCTCGTCGCGGAATCGATCGATCGTTCCGGCATGGCGCGCGCCACGCTCGCGCCGCGCATGGGGATGACCGCGCCCGTTCCACCGCTTCGCCCACGTCCGACACTCACCATGAGGGACATGGGCATGGGCAGCATGGATCATAGTTCAATGGCTGGAATGGACCATGGCGCAATGGCCGGGATGGATCATGGCGGCTCCCATTCGATGGGCAGCATGAACATGCGCGACAAGTCTTTGGTCCCCGACAGCGTCAAGGTCGGTGTTGGCGTGGATGCCATCGCCATGTCACCAGTCGATCGTACCGGCGATCCGGGCGTCGGGCTGGAAGATGTCGGGCACAAGGTGCTGACCTACCGTGACCTTATGTCGCTTACCCCAAACCCTGACACGCGCCCGCCGCAACGCACGATCGAGGTCCACCTCACCGGCAATATGGAGCGCTTCATGTGGTCGTTCGATGGCGAAAAATTCAGCGAGGGTGTCGAACCGATCCGCTTCGAGCGTAATGAGCGCGCCCGTGTCGTCCTCATCAACGATACGATGATGACCCATCCGATCCATCTGCATGGCCATTTCTTTGAGGTGGTGAACGGCCATACCGGCAGCTACCCCCGCAAGCACACCGTCAATGTGCTGCCGGGCGGCAAGGTCAGCTTCGACCTGACCGCCGATGCGCCGGGCGACTGGGCCTTTCACTGCCATTTGCTGCTGCACATGCACGCGGGGATGTTCCGTGTCGTCACCGTCCGTCCGCTTGAGGGAGAAGCAGCATGAAGTCTCTCCTGGGCCTATTCCTTGTCGGGATAGCAACGCCCGTCCTGGCGCAGCAGGATCATGGTGCCGCCGTGCAGCAGGCACCGGCCGATCCGCACGCGCAGCATCAGGTCGATGAGACCGGCGGCGATCCACATGCCGGGCACGACATGCCACCGAAGCCTTCCGAGCCGACAGATCCGCACGCTGGCCACCAGATGCCTACGGCCCCGGCAAAGGACGCACACGATGCTCATGTCGGGCATGAGCCCGGCATTCCCGATCCGCCGGTGGCGCCGCCGTCAGCGGCGGCATTGCGTGGCCCCGATCACGCTGCCGATGCCATTTTCGGCGCTCCGGCAATGTCCCCGGCGCGCGAAATCGCCCGCAAGGAACATGGCGATATCAAAAGCGGCATGATCCTGATCGATCAGCTGGAAGCAGTCATCGGCAAGGGCAAGGATGGCTATGCGTGGAACGCGCAAGGCTGGTATGGCGGCGATATCGACCGGTTCTGGGTCAAGACCGAGGGCGAGAGCCGCTTCGGCGAAAGTCTCGAAAGCGCCGAGGTGCAAGCGCTCTGGAGCCGTGCGCTCGACCCGTGGTGGAATCTTCAGGCCGGTATCCGTCAGGATTTTGGCGCGGGGCCTGATCGGACTTACGCTGTTGTCGGCGTCCAGGGCCTTGCTCCTTACTGGTTCGAAGTCGACGGAGCCCTGTTTCTCTCGGACAAGGGCGATGTCACCGCGCGGTTCGAAGCAGAATATGATCAACGCCTGACCCAGAAACTGATCCTCCAGCCGGCAATCGAATTCAATCTTGCCGCACAGGACGTCCCCGAGTTGGGCATCGGCTCCGGTCTTTCCACCGCCGAACTGGGATTACGGCTGCGCTATCAGTTCGTGCCAGAGTTCGCGCCGTATGTCGGCGTGAAGTACGAACGCGCCTTTGGCGATACGGCGGATTTCCGGCGTGCCCGGGACGAAAAGGCGGGGGGATGGCATCTCCTGATCGGAATCCGTTCCTGGTTCTGAAGAGGGTATTGTTTCAGGACCGGCCTGCCTCATTGAGACAGGCCGGTCCCGTGCCTTCAACCACAAGGCTTTGTAGTTTATTATGGAGGTATCTGAGTGGGTGGGGACGTCAGAAGTGCGCCTGTAATTTCTGGATGGCGTCCTCGGTCGTCTAAAAAGCGCTCGACAATCCCGGCGCGTTCCAGCGCTGGTTCGGATTCCAGCCTAATATCAATGCACAACGTTCTCGTCTGGGCCAGGCCGGAGCGCGAGGAGCATTTCGCGTCATCTCCGGTCGCCCCCTTGACTCGCTTCGGAAGCTCATTGGCCCCTAATTCCACGTTCAAGGGTCGCGCGACCACCGACTACCAAATGTATTCGCGATATTCCTTCCGCGACCCAGCCTTGATAAGCCCTCCCCGACTGGGTTTGCTAACGTCTCGATCACACGGCACTCTGAAACCACGCCACGGCTACACTCATCTACCATGCGAGCGAGTTCGTCCCGCAGCTTGAGTAAGCGGTCGATGCGTTCCTCGACCGCTTCAAGTTGCCCTCGCGCAATCTTGCTTGCATTTTCACAAGATGCTTCCGGCTGCTCCTGCAAAGCCAGAAGCGTCCGCACCGCTGACAGATCGAAACCAAGATCGCGGGCATGGCGGACAAAGCCAAGCCGTTGCGCGTCGACCTCGCCATAGCTGCGTCTGCCGTTCGATTGGCGGACAGGTTGAGGCAAAACTCCGATGCGCTCGTAATACCGGATTGTTTCGATGTTCACGCCTGAACGAGCGGATAATTCGCCAATCTGCATTTTTTCTCTTGCTCCTGTAGTCGCTACAGATTGTAGCGCCCTCAGAACAGAGAATCGAGGAAGCTATGAGGGCCAACGCCGACCTAATCCGCTATGCCGTCGCCGGCATGGATTGTTCGTCCTGTGCCGCGAAGATCGAGGGCACGGCGCGTAAGGTCGAAGGCGTCCGGGATGTTAGCGTGTCGATCGCTACCCAGGTTATGACCCTCGATATCAATGATCCGGCAAAGAATCTGCGACAGGTGGAGGCATCGGTGCAGAGCCTTGGCTATCAACTCGATCGTCTCGGCACTGCCGAGGGGGAGGATGATGGCCATATTCCCGATCTGACGCACGTCAATCCCGCATACAAGCGCGCCTTGTGGATCGTCGTGCTGCTCAACGCCGGCTATGGCGTGGTGCAGATTGCAGGGAGTTTCCTGGCTGGATCTCAAGCCTTGCAGGCAGATGCTCTCGACTTCATTGGCGATGGTCTCATTTCTTTCCTGGGGCTAATTGCAATCGGATGGGGTCTTGTGGCCCGTGCTCGGGCAGCGCTGCTACAAGGCATTTTCCTGGCTCTGCTTGGCCTCGGCGTCATCGGCTCCACTGTTTATCGCGTGTTTGCCGAATATGAGCCGCAAACTCTGCTGATGGCTGGATTTGCGCTGGTGGCTTGCGTCGTAAACATTCTCGCAGCCGTAGTGCTGATCCCGCACAGGAAGGGCGATGCCAACGTGCGCGCCGTGTGGTTGTTCTCGCGCAACGATGCGATCGGAAATCTCGCGGTGGTCGCTGCGGCCGGCCTTGTCTGGTGGCTAGACTCGACCTGGCCCGATCTGCTTATGGCGTTCGTGGTCGCAGCACTGTTCCTGCAATCTGCCTGGTCGATCATACGCGATGCGCGGCGAGAACTCGCACAGGTCGGCCGCGCATGAGAATGATCGGGAACAGCAACAGCCCCAACCGTTCGGAGAAAGCTTGGGCTTGTAGCGCAAAACTTGTCAATCGGGGCAAGGCGTCACGGCTTCTGTCCAGGCTTTCAGATGACAGAAAGAGTATCAACGGCTATGGGATAGCCATGCTGCGCCGGAGCCTGCTCCTTTTTTGCCTTCTGATGACGTCACTAGTTGTGTCGACGACGGTGCATGCGAGCGAGTTTTCAATCGCCGGAACGCTCGACTGTTCGGGCGAAATCCATAGCGATGGCGACGCAGATCAGTCACCCGGCGACTCCGATAGGGGTGTGCCGCACCATCATGGCAGTTGCCATGGCCATTGCCTTGTTGCCCCTGTTTCCGGTCCATCCCACGCCTTGATGGATGGGGCGTCATCCAAGTTCCATTTTCCGGCTTCCGATGCCTTTGCGCGATGGTCAGTCGACCCCGCGTTGCGACCTCCCAACGCCTGATTGATCGGTAAGCGGGTCGTCTGAGCCTCGCAATGCGAGGCGGCGAGCCTGATTCGTTTCAATCAGGAAAATCAACATGCACAGAATGTTTGCAGCCTTGCTGGCTGCCGTGTCTTGCGTCTCCGTGGCGCAGGCACAGGATATAGTCTCGGCAGTTCCCTCAGCGGGACCACCGCTTACCCTTGACCAAGCGGTTGCGGCAGCGGGGGGCAGCGCTCCGGCGGCAGACGCAGCGCGCGCCGACATCACGGCGGCCGAGGCGGCCCGGACAGTTGCGGGCCTGCGCCCCAATCCCACCGTCACAACAGAAGTCGAGAATGTTGTTGGCACCGGCCCTTATAGCGGCTTCCGGGGCGCAGAGATGACCGTTGGGCTCTCTATCCCGATTGAGCTTGGTGGCAAACGATCGGCACGGATTGCTGTTGCCGATGCCCGGACGACGCGAGTCCGGCTCGCCGCCGCGATCACCGAGGCGGACATTCGCCTTCAAGTCACCGAATTATATATCAACGCGGTGGCTGCCGACCGCCGGTTAGCGACGGCCCTCGACCAGGCACGCATCGCGAGCGAAGCGCTTAACGCGGCTCGCGTGCGTGTTCGGGCCGGACGCGCTTCACCGATCGAGGAACAGCGCGCGGACGTCACCCGCCTCAATGCCGAGGCGGCGGCCGAGAATGCACGGCGCCTGCTTGATGCCGCGCGTCTCAATCTCGGTCGCAGGATCGGGCGGCCTGTAACGGGACAACTTGATCCGACTGCTCTCGACAATCTGCCAGCCACCAATGGTCCACGCCTGACGCCCATTGCGGAAGGCACATTGGCGCTCGCCGCTGCCGACGCAGACCTTGCGGTTGCCGATGCAGGCGTTCGGCTGGCCAGATCGCAGCGCACTCCCGACATCACGGTCGGGCCAGGTGTGCGGCGGTTCTCGGAGTCTGATGATACCGCCGCGCTGTTCAGCATTTCGGTTCCGATTCCGCTTTTCAACAGCGGCAGAGCTGCCGTTGGGCAGGCCAGCGCCGAGCGCAATCGTGCCGAAGCACAGCGCCGCATGACCGCGCTCGATGTCCAGCAAGCAATCCTCGATGTCCGGACGGAAGCGGACAATGCCGGCACCAATGCGCGGACGGCCAATGGTCCCGCGCTGGCGGCCGCCCAGGAAGCCGCCCGCATCGCGCGGATCGGCTATCGCGAGGGAAAGTTCGGTCAGCTCGATCTTCTTGATGCCGAACGGACGCTGGCCGAGATCAGGCTGGCCGCGATCGACGCGCTCGTCGCCTATCAGAACGCCAGGGCACGGCTTGAGCGCCTGACCGCTCCCGCGCCCGAACAGGGGAATTGATCATGAAGTTCTATCTGAAAGCGGCGCTGCCGCTGACCCTCGCCGCATTGCTTGTGGCGGGTTGCTCCAGTGGCGAAACGCTCCCGGAAGACACCGAAAATACTGCTGCCGGTGAAGAGGCTGGCCACGCTGAAAAAGAAGGCGAGATCAACCTTAGCGCCGAGCAGATCGCCAAGGCTGGTATCGAGCTTGTCCGCATCATCCGTAGTGGCGGGGGCGCGCTGACATTACCCGCAACGATCGAAGGCGACCCGCAGGGGATGCAGGTTGTGTCCGCCGCTATCGGCGGCCGCGTCGTCTCCCTGACCCGTAATCTTGGCCAGTCGATCGGGCGTGGGCAGACGCTGGCGATTATCGAGAGCCGCGAGGCTGCGTCGCTCAATGCCGAGATCGAAGCGGCGCGGGCGCGGCTGGCGCTCGCGGAATCGAACCTGAGCCGCGAGCAGAGGCTGTTCAATGAGCGGGTTTCGCCCGAACAGGACCTGATCGCCGCACGCACGGCCGCGACGGAGGCTCAGATAGCCCTGCGGCTTGCCCGGCAGCAAGTCGCAGCGGCTGGCGGCGGCGGCGGTGCGCTCAATCGCATTGCCATCACCGCTCCGATCGCCGGACAGATTGTATCCCGAAACGTGACGCTCGGTCAGACCGTCGCTGCGGACGCCGAGCTGTTTCGCGTGGCAAACCTCTCCCGCGTTGCGGTCACGCTTGCCTTGTCCCCGGCTGATGCCGGCAAAGTGCGGCCCGGCTCCGAGATCGAGATCGTCTCCGGCGATCGCAGGTCGGCGGCACGGGTCGATTTCGTCTCGCCAATCCTCGACGAGACGACGCGCCTCGCCACCGTGATCGCCATCGTCGACAACCGCTCAGGCCAGTGGCGCGTCGGTGAGCCGGTGACGGCGTCGATCCGGCTGCCGGACGGCGGTGCCGGATCGGTGCTCGTCCCGCAAAGCGCGATCCAGACGGTTGAGGGGCGGCCCACGGTATTCGTCCGCACCGATGACGGCTTCAAGGCCACGCCCGTCACGCTTGGAAACCCAAGCGGCGACAATGTGGTGGTTATGTCGGGACTCAAGGGTGACGAGCAGATCGCCGGGCCGAACAGCTTCACCCTCAAGGCAGAGCTAGGCAAGGGCGAAGCGGAGCACGGACATTGATCATGATCGACCGTATCGTCACATTTTCCGTCGAGCGTCGCTGGTTCATCCTGCTCATGACGCTCATCGCCATGGTGATCGGAGGCTGGGCGATCAGTCGCCTGCCGATCGATGCCGTTCCCGACATCACCAACAATCAGGTGCAGGTCAACATCACCGCACCGGCGCTCTCGCCCGAATTGGTCGAGACGCAAGTCGCCTTTCCCATCGAAACCGCGCTGGCGGGTGTTCCGGGGCTTGAATACACACGTTCGCTGAGCCGAAATGGTTTTGCCCAGGTCACGGCCGTCTTCTCTGAATCGACCGACATCTACTTTGCGCGTCAGCAGGTCGCCGAGCGGCTACGTGTCGCCGAAGAAAGCCTGCCCGAAGGCGCCACGCCGACCATGGGGCCGGTCGCGACCGGGCTGGGCGAAGTCTATATGTGGACGGTCCATTTCGAACATCGCAAGGAGGACGCCCACAAACCGGGTGAACCCGGTATTCAGCCGGACGGTAGCTACATCACGCCGGAAGGCGATCGACTCATCACCGAAGCTGACAAGGCGACCTATCTGCGCACCGCGCAGGACTGGATCGTCGCACCACTGCTCAAGAACACAGCCGGCGTGGCTGGCGTCGATACGATCGGCGGCTATGTGAAGCAGTTTCAGGTAATCCCTAACGTGCAGCGGCTTGCCGCGTTGGGCATGAACCTCACCGATCTCGCCCGCGCGCTCGAAGCGAACAATGTCGGCGTAGGCGCAGGCGTCGTCGATCGCGGTGGTGAGGGGCTGGCCGTTCGCTCGGACGCGCGCATCCGCAACATCGGGGAGCTGGCCAGCACCGTCATCGCCACGCGCGAAGGCGTGCCTATCCGCCTCGATCAGGTGGCGCAGGTGCGCCTCGGTCAGGCCATCCGCTCCGGTTCGGCCTCCGAGAACGGCAAGGAAGTCGTCGTCGGAACCGCCATCATGCGGATCGGCGAGAACAGCCGGACGGTTGCCTCGGCTGTCGCCGAGCGGCTTGAAGAGATCAACGCATCATTGCCAACCGACGTCGCGATACAGCCGGTGCTCGACCGCACCGCGCTGGTCAATTCCACGATCAAGACGGTCGCGAAGAACCTGACCGAGGGTGCGTTGCTCGTCATCGTCGTGCTCTTTCTGCTCCTCGGTAATTTCCGGGCGGCATTAATCGCGGCGCTGGTGATCCCGATCACCATGCTGATGACCAGCTTCGGGATGCTGCAAGGCGGTGTTTCGGCAAATCTCATGAGTCTCGGGGCGCTGGACTTCGGCCTTATCGTCGATGGCGCGGTCATCATTGTCGAGAACGCGCTGCGTCGCATCGCTGAACGGCAGCATCACTACGGCCGAACGCTCACGCTTGAAGAACGCCTGTCGGTGGTTGCCCAGGCCGCGCGCGAGATGATCCGCCCGACCGTGTTCGGGCAAGCCATCATCATCCTTGTCTATGTGCCGCTGCTCACGTTGAGCGGCGTTGAGGGCAAAACCTTCACGCCCATGGCGCTGACCGTCATCATGGCGCTGGTCTCGGCCTTCGTCCTCTCCCTGACCTTTATTCCGGCGATGCTGGCCATCTGGCTATCGAAGCCGGTCGAGGAGAAAGAAGGACGCATCATGTCCTGGCTCAAGCGCAAATATGAGCCAGGCCTCGACAAGGCGATGAAACGACCTTCACTTACCATGGGTGTTGGCGTTGGCGCCTTTCTGGCGGCGATCCTGACCTTCTCGTTCCTGGGGCAGGAGTTCCTTCCCCAGCTCGACGAGGGCGACCTGACCGCGCAGATTCTGCGGGTTCCCGGAACGTCGATCGATCAGAGCCAGGCGATGCAATTGCGGATCGAGCGGGAGATCGCAAAACTGCCGGAAGTGCGGTTCGTTTTCTCCAAGACGGGCACGGCGGAACTCGCGGCCGACCCGATGCCGCCCAACATCTCTGACACCTTCATCATTATGAAGCCAAAGGATGAATGGCCGGATAGCCGATTGTCCAGGGCCGCGCTGATCGCCAAGGTCGAAACTGTCCTCGAAAGCATTCCGGGCGGTGCGTTCGAGATCACCCAGCCGATCCAGATGCGCTTCAACGAGCTGATCGCCGGAGTGCGCGGCGACGTCGCGGTCAAGGTGTTCGGCGATGATTTCGACGCCATGAACGACACCGCCAACAGGATCGCGGCGATCCTCCGCCAGACTGAAGGAGCGGTCGATGTCCGGGTCGAGCAAACGGAGGGGCTTCCGATGCTCGACATCCGCCCTCGCCGCGACATCATGTCGAGGCTCGGCATTACCGCTCAAACGGTGCAGGACACGGTCTCCGCCGCAATCGGTGGACGGGATGCTGGCATGATCTTCGAAGGCGACCGGCGCTTTGCCGTTACTATCCGTTTGTCGGACGCGGCGCGCGCCGATTTCCAGACGCTGGCGCAGGTTCCCGTTCCCCTGCCGAATGGTGGGTACGTGCCTTTGCAAAGCATAGCAGACATCGGCGTGACGGACGGTCCCAACCAGATCAGCCGCGAGAACGGCAAGCGGCGTGTCGTCGTGCAGGCCAATGTGCGTGGCCGCGACGTTGCAAGTGTTGTCGCCGATGCCCAGGAAGTGATCGACAAGGACGTGCGCCTCGCTGCCGGCCAGTATCTCGATTGGGGCGGGCAGTTCGAGAATCTCCAGTCGGCCACCAAGAAGCTGATGCTGGTCGTTCCCGCCTGCTTCGCGCTGATCATCCTGCTGCTCTACGGCGCATTGGGTAGCGTTCGCGACGCCGCGATCGTGTTCACGGGCGTGCCAATGGCGCTAGTTGGCGGCGTGCTGGCGCTGTTCCTGAGAGGTATGCCGTTCTCAATCTCGGCGGCGGTGGGCTTCATTGCGCTGTCCGGCATCGCGGTTCTCAACGGCCTGGTGATGGTGACGTCTATCCAAGGGCTGATGGCGAGCGGCATGGACCGGGCAAAGGCCGCTCGTGAAGGCGCCATGATGCGGTTGCGACCCGTGGTGATGACGGCGCTCGTCGCCTCGCTCGGGTTCGTGCCCATGGCCATTGCCACTGGTGCGGGATCTGAAGTGCAGAAGCCGCTCGCGACTGTCGTGATCGGCGGTCTGATCTCAGCGACGCTGCTCACCCTGTTCGTGCTGCCGACACTCTACGCCCGCTACGGGCGCAGGGAAACGGAGCTGCCGGAACAGCGGGCAACGAATGTCCCGGACGCAGTCGAAGCTATCCCGGCCGATTGATCATCCGATCACGGCCGCCGCCGTCCTGACAGTGGGCGGCGGCGGTCTGAGATGGACAGACAGGAAGATACGCGATGACTACGACACTCCAACTCGACATTCCCTTGCTACTACCCGATGTCGCCGACGCTTCGGACGGCTGTATCGGTCGGCTGATTGCCGATCTTGACGGTCGCCCTGGCATCGAACAGGCGCACGTCGTTGCAGCCAAAGGCGATGCTCCGGCGCAGCTTTGCATCCATTACGACCCCGACATCCTGCCGCTTCCACGCATTCGCGAAATCGTCCAGGCGGCGGGTGCCGCGATCACCGAACGCTTCGGCCATGTGCTGTGGCCAGTCGAAGGCATTGCGCACCAGCGCCGCGCGCGCACCATTGGCGACCGACTGCGCACTTTACCCGGCGTGATCGAGGCGGAAGCGAATGCTTCGGGCCTTGTGCGGATCGAGTTCGATCGCGAACGCGGCTCTGAACGGGTGATCCGCGATGCGCTCATTGACATGGGTGTAACCCCATCCGTCGGGGTCTTTGCCGTGGGAGCCCTACCAGTAAAAGAGCTTGAGGGTCACGATCATGCTCACGGCGGCCTCTTTGGTCACAACAGCGAGCTTATTTTCGCACTGATTTGCGGGGCGCTGCTTGTGGCGGGCTTTTCGATAGAGAAGCTGGTGGCCGCCGCGCCGGGCTGGTGGCCGACAGCTTGCTACATCGCCGCCTATTTCTTCGGTGGTTTTTATACGCTGCGGGAAGCGGTCGACAATCTTCGGCTCAAACGGTTCGAGATCGACACGTTGATGTTGGTGGCCGCTGCCGGCGCGGCGGCGCTCGGCGCCTGGGCCGAAGGTGCGTTGCTTCTGTTCCTGTTCAGCCTCGGCCATTCGCTCGAGCATTATGCGATGGGTCGCGCCAAGCGGGCGATTGAAGCCTTGGCCGAACTGGCGCCACGCACCGCCACGGTCCGGCGAACGGACGGCACAATGGAGGAAATCCCTGTCGACGAGCTGAAGGTTGGCGATACCGTCATCGTCAAGCCCGATGCGCGCGTCGCGGCTGATGGCTTCGTCGTCAAGGGCACGTCGGCCATCAACCAGGCGCCCGTGACCGGCGAAAGCATTCCCGTCGACAAGCAGCCCGTGATGGACGATGCGGCGGCGCGCGCCAATCCCGATCGGGTCGATACCGCAAGCCGGGTGTTTGCAGGGACGATCAACGGCAGCGGTCTTATCGAAATCGAGGTGACACGCCTGTCGAGCGAAAGCACGCTGGCCAAGGTAGTCAAGATGGTGAGCGAGGCGGAGACGCAGAAGTCGCCGACACAGCGCTTTACCGATCGTTTTGAGCGCGTGTTCGTGCCGCTCGTTCTCGTGCTGGCGGTCGTGTTGCTGTTTGCCTGGGTCGTGGTCGACGAACCGTTCCGTGACAGCTTTTACCGTTCGATGGCGGTGCTGGTGGCGGCCAGTCCTTGCGCGCTTGCCATCGCCACCCCCAGCGCAGTTCTCTCCGGCGTAGCACGCGCGGCGCGCGGTGGTGTCCTCGTCAAGGGTGGTGCACCGCTGGAACTGCTCGGCTCGCTCGATGCGATCGCTTTCGACAAGACCGGCACGCTTACCAAGGGCGAGCCGCGCATCCAGCAGATCATCCCGGCTCCGGGCGTGGACAGGCAGGAGCTGATGGCAATCGCGGTTGCGGTCGAAAGCCTGAGCGATCATCCGCTTGCACAGGCGATCGCGCGTGATGGACGCGACCATGTTGGCGATTATCCAATTCCGCAAGCCGACAGCCTGACGAGCCTTACAGGTCGCGGCGTCTCGGCCCGTGTCGGCAAGGACGAGGTTCTTATCGGCAAGCCGGGGATGTTCGGCACAGATGGGATCGCTTCACTGTCCCCGGCGATGGCCGATGCCGTCGAGCAACTGCGCGAAGGCGGGCAGACCAGCATGGTCATACGGTTGGGGGACCGCGACCTCGGCGCGATCGGCCTTCTCGACACGCCCCGCGAGACGGCAAAGGTGGCGCTGAGGCGCCTGCACGACATCGGCATCAAACGGATGATCATGATCTCCGGTGACCATCAACGGGCGGCCGAAGCGATCGCGCGCGAAGTGGGAATTGACGAGGCATGGGGCGATCTCATGCCGGAAGATAAGGTCGAGGCGATCAAAAAGCTCCGCGCCGACACAAAGGTCGCGATGGTCGGTGATGGCGTAAACGACGCGCCCGCGATGGCTAGCGCGACTGTGGGCATAGCGATGGGCGCGGCAAGTTCCGATGTCGCCCTGGAAACCGCCGACGTGGCGCTAATGGCCGACGATCTCTCGCACTTGCCCTTCGCTGTCGATCTTAGCCGCCACACGCGATCGATCATTCGTCAGAACGTCTTCGTCAGTCTAGGCGTGGTTGCAATACTTGTGCCGGCAACAATCCTAGGGCTCGGGATAGGTCCAGCGGTGGCGATGCACGAGGGCTCAACCCTGCTGGTCGTATTCAATGCCCTGCGGTTGCTCGCCTACCGGGATCGAATCCCTATTACCGAAGGACGAGACGTCCGATAATTCGCGAAGTGTGGTCCGATCTCAGTTTATGGGATCGGAATGCGTGTCCGGTCGCGGCGATCAGCGCCTCGGCTTCAGGCAGGATAAGTCCGTCGGGAATAGGTGGCGGTGGAGCAGCAATCCGTTCGGGCAAACCCTCGCACTGGTCCGTCGAAAGACAGTGTAGCGTTTGAGGAAGGCGATCGAGCCGGGTTCACGGCCATTCTCACTGGCGCGGCGTCGTTCGCTGTCCGGCGTGAAACGATGGGCATAGACGACGGTCGTACCGTGCTCGCCCTTGCGGACATTGCGGTCACCGGTCTTGCCGTTGCGCGGCATGTCGAGCGACGCCTTCGACGTGGCCCAGGGCTGAACCCACGGCACCCGCCCGGCCTCCAGTTCGGCGATGATCTTGTCGGTGATGGACTGATAGAGGTCTGTCCGGTCGTTGCCGGTGCGAGAGGTGGTGGTGTGTGCCATCGCGAATCTCTGCGACGGGCCGGCAGCGGGCCACTCCCTCTGCCTTTCAACCCGTCACGGATAATCCGGCCATCCTCTCCCTCTCGGGGTGTTGCGGGGTGTCCCCGCTGATGGGGGTACGACCAGACCGCAAGGGCTGGGCGTCAGGGGGAAGACCTTCCCCTCAAATCTCAGAAACCGTCGCCAGCTACCGTCCATCGAATCGAGAAAGCGTCCGCCGCCGAGGCTTGCAGCCAACCGAAAAGGGCTGGTGAGAATCGGGGGGCTGATTTCTGAAGGATTTTCAGGATCTTGCGTCGAATCTGCGAATTTTCTGGTGAGTTTTTCCAACGTCGTTGTTCGAAGAGGGCCTGTGAGGCGGTCTGAACTAGTTGATTTTGTTGGGGATTTTGGCGCACCCGAGAGGATTCGAACCTCTGGCCTCCGCCTTCGGAGGGCGGCGCTCTATCCAGCTGAGCTACGGGTGCGTGAGGCTGTAAGCCCTATGAAAATCGTCGAAAAACGTCAATCCGGGGTCTCGCGACCGTGGTGAGTTTTTGGTGAGTTAGTTCTTCGTGCCTTTCTTCACTCTTTGCAACCCACGGAAAATACTATATAAAAACGTCGCTTTGTCGGAGGAGTGCAGCCTTCGGAGCAATTTAGCCTGCCTATCCTAAATGCACGACAGGGCACGCTACAATGCGATATGTAACTGAAGATAC